>DATLXS010000069.1:0-3795 GCA_035575675.1 Gemmatimonadales bacterium | reverse complement strand
GCCGAACACCAAGCCGCACGTGCCGAGGTACAAGGCCGGCAGCGGGTACGGGTCGTTGCCGTTTCCGGTGAGCGCCTGCTTCACCTGATCGAGACCGACCAGCGAGAGGATCCCGGGCGATGCCTGCGGGTCCGGATCCTCGTAGATCTGGATGCCCGGTTCCGTGTACACGGTGCCGTCGATGTTGTACCAGTACTTGAGGTTGTGCGAGCCGGACGCGTCGCTGCAGTACAGCGGGCTGTCGGTCGGGCCGGCGCAGTCGTACGGGTCCCAGCGCATCGGCGTGCCGTCGCTCCACTCGTAGTTGGCGACGTCGCGGTAGATGTCGGTCCTGCCGCCTTGGAACGCGACGCGGCGCTGCGTGGTGACCGCGATGCAGAAGCCGTCTGCGCAGGCGCCGAAGCCGCCGTTCGCGAACGGCGCCGGCGCCGAGAGCAGCCCCGCCGCGTCCGCCGCTTGCAGCGTGGCGATCCATGCGCTCGCGGCCGCCGGATCGATGTTGACCTGTATCCCGCCGCCGTCGCTCGGGCCGTTGGACACCTGGTTGGACGAGTCGTGCTCGCCGCCGTCGAGGTTGTCGTCGGCGCCAAAGTACACATCCACTCCGGTCGTCGGGTCCCCCGGCGTGCTCGCCGTCACGGCCGGCGTCTGATCGACGGTGCCGGCGGTCAGATCGAAGTTCCACGTGTAGCGAGATCCCGCGCCCGAGTCGAGCCAGACCTCACCGCTGTGCACCACCGTTCCGTCGGGCGTCTGGTCCAATCCCCACCCTGCGTACTGATGCCCGGTGCCGTCGGCCACGAACACGATCATGTTGTGGCAACCAGCTTCGGTGCGGTTACCTGCGTTCGAATTGTCGGCGTTGCCCGTGCAATTTTGGTTGGCGGGCAGATACTGGCCGTCGCTGACGGCGAACGCAGCGTGGCCTGCCAAGACGGCTACGGCCGAGAATACGATGACGAGGTGTCGCATGATGGGTTCTCCTTCCTCTCGGGGCGGCATTCGCAAACCCGGAGTGTTCCCTCCACGCGCGGTCGCTCTAATGGTTCCAGAGGCAAGGTTTGATGACCGCCAGACCCAACCCGCATCCCCGCGGGCCGGCGGAGCCCTGATCTGCGTCTTTGCGCCCGTTGACGCACCAGGCTAACAGGGCAAGCGCGAATTGCCCATCGGCCAACCCGTTATGGGTGACCCAGACGAGTCATGACCTACATCCTGGAAATAGGGGACAGACGGAGACTCAAAGCGGGTATCCGCGTTCTCATCACACAGGCCATCGGGCCACTACGATCCGGCGATGCCGTCGACGCACCCGAACGGGAGCCACGTGGTCACGGTCGAAGTCGACGTCGAGACCGGCAAGGTCCACATCCTCCGCTACATCGCGGTCGAGGATTCGGGTCACCTCATCAATCCGCTGCTGGTGAAGGGACAGATCCAGGGCGGCGTCGCGCAGGGCATCGGCAGCGCCCTCTACGAGCGACTCGTCCTCGGTGACGACAACCGGGTCCTGACCGGCACGCTCGTCGACTACGTCACGCCTGCCGGGCCCGAGGTGCCGGAGGTGGAGATGGCACACTACGAGAGCCCCTCGCCGCACACGCTCGGCGGCTAGGGAAAAAGTCTCACCTAAGGCGGGGGTGGCGCATCCGCGGCGCGGGCAGCCCGGCATGCGCCGCCGCGGCGTCTTGACAGAACGTACGAAATATTTTAAACGTTCGCAACGTTCGGGCCATCCGGTGGGTCGGGCCGCCGGCCGGCCGACGCGCTCGACCCTGCGTGTCCTAGGAGGTGCTTCGATGGAACCTTCGATCCTGATCGCGCTGTGCTGGCTCCTGTTCGCCGCCACCCACATCGGCCTGGCGAGCCGCCGCGTGCGGCCGGCGCTCGTCGCCCGGCTCGGGCCGTCGAGCTTTTCCTACCTGTTCTCTTTCGTCGCGATCGTGACGTTCGGCCTGCTCCTCCACGTCCTCTCGCTGCATCAGCACGCCGGCGCCGCCGGCCTGGATCTCGGCCGCTTCACGCCCGTAGGGGCGATCGGCATGGTCACGATCACGACCGGCGTCGTGCTGACGATCGCGGCGCTCCAATCGCCGCCCGCCTCGATGCTCGCGTTGTTCATTCCGGGCGGCGTGAAGGAGCCGTACGGCCTGGAGCGCGTCACGCGCCACCCGTTCTTCGTCGGCACGGCGCTGCTCGGCATCGGCCACGTGCTGCTCGCCTCGCGCATGGTCGGCGTGGTCGCGTTCGGCGGGCTTGCGATCTACTCGATCGCGGGCGCCATGCATCAGGACGGGAAGCTGCGGCGCGAGCTCGGGGAGCACTTCGCCGCCTACCTCGACCAAACCTCGCTCGTTCCGTTCGCCGCGATCGTCGCGGGACGGCAGCGGCTGGTCGCCCGGGAGCTGCCGCTTGCCGGCATCGCTGTGGGGCTGCTGCTCGCGTTCGCGCTGCGGTCGGTGCATTCATCGATCCTCGCCGACGGCGGCGCTTGGGCGATCGGCGTGATGGTCTTGGGGCCGCTAGTCGCCACGTGGCTCACGTTGCTGCGGCGCAGGCGCAGTCGCCGCACGCGCGGTCATGCGGATGCGAGCCGCGTGACCGCCTAGTGGAGTGTCTCAAGCTTGGCTTTACAGCGATTTACCTTGGCGATGATCGCCCTACCAGCCACCGCGCGTCAGCCAGTCGTCGATCATCGGCAGGCGATCCCAGCCCCAGAAGGGCTCATCGTCGACGAAGAACCAGGGCGAGCCGAAGACGCCGCGGCTGATCGCCTCTTCGGAACGCGCCTTGGCCAGGGCCTTGATCTCAGGATCGCCCACCGCCTCGGCGGCGAGGCCCGAGAGTTCCAGCACCACGCCCAGGTCGCCCACATCGCGGCCGTCCACATAGGCGGCCTGGAAGGCGGCCTTGGCGAACCGGACGGCGGCGGCCGGATCAGACCGCTCCAGCGCGTAGAAGGCGCGCATGGTGGGCAGCGCGATGGGCGGATGGGTCGGCGAGGGATTGTAGGTCACGCCGCGTAGCCGGGCGATCCGGCGCCAGTCGTGGCCGGCGTATTCGCGTTTCATTGGCGTGCGCGACAGCCCGCGCGCGCCGGTGACCTCAAAGGCGGCGCCCAGCATGAACGGCCGCCAGGCAACCGTCCGGCCATGCTTCTCCATCAACGCCTCGACTTCGAGCGAGGCGAAGTAGGCGTAGCTGGAGCCGAAATCGAACCAGAACTCGACGGCGGGCTTTGCCATGCGGGCAATTAGCCCCAGACCCGCCGCTCAGGGCAAGTCCCCGACAGCGTCCCTCGAAACGGGCATAGAGCGCGCGGTGCCGTGTCAACACAAAGTAGAGATGTCCGCCTTTGCCCCAAGTAGAGATGTCCGGGGTTGCGTGGATCAGGGATCGATTGAGGACACGGAGGACGACGCGGCGGCGCGAAGCTAGAAAAGTGCGAGGAGGGGGACTTGAACCCCCACGGGTTTTACCCCACTAGCCCCTCAAACTAGCGCGTCTGCCAATTCCGCCATCCTCGCAAGGACTTACGAGGCCGCTGTCCCACGACCGTCCCACTACCGCCTCGCATCGCGCGCGAACCTACCCGACGCGCCCCGCCAGCTCAACCCTTCCCGGTCACACTGCTGTCCCCGGCCGTGCCCCGTTGTCGAACCGCGCTCGCCGTGGTGGGCGCTGTGCGGGTCGAGCGAGCAGGCGACGCCCTCCAGGAGGGTGACGGCGGTGTGGAGGTCCCGGTGGGACACGATGGCGTACCTGTCGAAGACGGTGCGCGTCTTGTGACCCGCG
>DATLXS010000068.1:0-27701 GCA_035575675.1 Gemmatimonadales bacterium | reverse complement strand
CTCTTCGCGGATGGATCCGGCAACATCGCGTACTTCCACTCGAACTACATTCCCCGCCGCGACACCTCTTTCGACTGGACACATCCCGTCGACGGCGACAATCCGGCCACGACCTACCACGGCGTCCTGTCATTTGACGAGACACCCAACGTCGTGAACCCGGCGAGTGGCTGGGTCTACAACTCGAATAACTGGCCCTGGTCCGCCGCCGGCGAAGGCTCCAGCCCCAAGCGTGAGAGCTATCCGCGCTACGTCGAGACCGGCACCGAGGAAACGGCGCGCGGGTTTCACGCGCTCCGAGTGCTCCAGGGGAAGACGGATTGGACCATGAGCTCCCTCACGGCCGCCGCGTTCGACAGCTATCTCCCTGCCTTCGAGCGCATGATTCCACCGCTTTTGGCTGCCTACGACCAGGCCCCATCCGACTCGATCAAAGCGAAGCTGGCCGAGCCGATCGCGGTGCTGCGGGCGTGGGACTACCGGTGGGGCGCCGAATCGGTGCCGACATCGCTCGCCGTCTTCTGGGGCGAGCGCGTGGGACGGCGGATCGCCCCCGCGGCGCGGGCCGCGAGTATCTCGCAGATGCAGTACGTCGGGACGGGGCGGGCGTCGCCCGCTGAGCTGCTCGAGTCACTCGCAGCGGCGGTCGACGCGCTCACGCGCGACTTTGGCACCTGGAAGACGCCATGGGGACAAATCAATCGCTTCCAGCGGATCAACGACGACATCGCGCCGCACTTCGACGACGCCGGCCCGAGCATTCCGGTGCCGTTCACGGCCAGCAGTTGGGGCTCACTCGCCGCGTTCGGCGCCCGCGCCTACCCGAATACCAAGAAGTGGTACGGCACGAGCGGCAACAGCTTCGTCGCCGTCGTCGAGTTCGGCGACAGCGTGCACGCGCAGGCGATTACCGCCGGTGGCGAAAGCGGCGCGCTCACATCGCCGCATTTCAACGACGAGGCCGAGCGGTATGCCGCGGGCCGGCTGCGCGATGTGTACTTCTACCGCTCGCAGCTCGTGGGGCACACCGAGCGGGAGTACCACCCCTGATCTTGCTCACGATCCTCGCGCTCTCTCAAGGCGTCTACCTCGACAACCAGGGCGTGATACGCTGGCAGGACAATCACAAGGAGGTCGCGCTGTTCGGCGCGAATTACGTGCTCACGACGGCGTCCGACTATCGCGCCGCCGGGTACCTCCACGCCGACCGCAAGCGCATGATCGATGACGACATGGCGCAGTTCGCCCGCATGGGGTGGGACGGGATGCGGCTCACCTTCTGGGGCGACTGGGAAGCGTCGGACACGGCGGGCAACCTCATCGCCAACGATCACCTCGACCTGCTCGACTATCTGATCGCGCGCGCCAAAGAGCGCGGCATCTCCATGCTGTTCAGCCCGATTCAGCTCTACGGCTCCAACTGGCCCGACGCGCTCGGCGACACCACGGCGCCGGGCTTCGGACGGCGCTTCGGCAAGGGCCGCATGGGCGTCTATCCCCCTGCCATCTCCGCGCAGGTGAACTACCTGCGCCAGATCCTGAATCACGTGAGTCCGTATACGCACATCGCGCTGAAAGACGAGCCCGCCATCATCTTCATCGAGCTGGTGAACGAGCCGTGGCATCACCCCGACGACCTGCCAGGATCGATCCGGTACATCAACGCGCTCACCGACGCCGTCCGCAGCACCGGCTGCCAGAAGCTCATCTTCTACAACGTGAGCCAGGATTTCCGGATCGCCGACGCCATTCGCCGCTCCAAGGCGCAGGGCATCACCTTCGGCTGGTATCCGACCGGTCTCAATGCCGGGCATGAGCTGGAGGGCAACTATCTCCGCGGGGCCGACGTCTATCCCGACATGCTGCGGCCCGCGCTCGCGCGCTTACCGCGCATCGTCTACGAGTTCGACAGCCCGGATCTGCGCACCGGCACGATGTATCCCGCGATGGCCCGCACGTTTCGCGCGGTCGGGACCCAGTTTGCCGCCATGTTCGCCTACGACATGCTGGCGACTGCCTCCCGGAACCTCGGCTGGCAGACCCACTACCTGAACCTCGTCTACACGCCGCGTAAAGGGATGAGTGCCATTATCGCGGCCGAAGCGATGCGACGTCTTCCCAGAATGAAGGAGTATGGACCGTATCCAGAGAACACGCGATTCGGCGACTTCCACATTTCGTACGACGGGGACCTGGGCGAGCTGGTCGCGCGCGACGCGTTTCTGTACACGAGCTCGACCAGCGCCACGCCACCCGATCCCGCGGCCCTGCAGCGCGTCGCGGGGCACGGGTCGTCACGCGTCGTGAAGTATGAAGGCGAGGGGCTCTACTTCCTGGATAAAATCCGGCCTGGAGTCTGGCGGCTCGAGGTGTATCCCGACGCCGTGCCGATCCGCGACCCCTTCGAGCCGCCGAGTGCCGACAAGATCGTGACCCGGGCGATCAGCCGCGCGTGGCCGATGACGATTATGTTGGCTGAGCTGGGCGCGTCATTTTCCGTTCAACCGATCGCGCCGACGGGTCAACAGCTACAGGCCACGAACGGCTCATTCGTGGTGAGACCCGGGGTCTACGTGCTCAGCGCGCGTGGTCCTGTGAACCTCGCCACCATGCCGGCGCGCATTGGTCAAATCGCGTTCAATGAGTATCACGCACCGCCGGCTGACACGGTGCCGCTCACTGTGCAGGCACTCGCCGCGCCGCAGTATCTCGCGGGCCAGGATGCCGAGGTGCCGGTGAGCATTGTTGGTCTCGCCGCGCCGGATTCCGCCAAGCTCTTCGTTCGCAGGGCCCCCGGCGGCACATATCAACAATTATTGATGCGTCCCGCGGGGGGGTATGCCTACACAGGGACGATCCCCGGCGCGATGCTGCGCGAGGGTCCGCACCAGTTCGTCATCACCGTCTACCACGGTGATTCGCTCACGACATTCCCCGGCGGCTCACCGGGTGCGCCGACGGACTGGAACTACAGCAGCAAGGCGGTCTGGCAGTTCGATGTCGTGAGCCCCACCACACCGCTGCGTGTATTTGATCCCGCTACCGACGCCGCCCGGCTCGCATTTACGCGCATCGGCGACGCGGGACGCCGCGGCCTGTTTCGAGTCGTGCCGTCCACGGCCACCGGGCAGCCCGCGCTGCATTTCGAGCTGCCGGTCGACAGCGCCAGCGGCTGGACCGCGCCCGATTACACGGCATCACTGGTCATCAAGTCGCGCGTCGGAGCGCGTCGGGAATCCATGACTGCCGCCAGAGACGTGCGAATCCGGGTACGCGCCATTGGACCGCACGAGGTCCTGCACGTCACCCTCATGGAAGACGACGGCACGAGCTGGACCGCTCCCGTGACCGTGGACAGCGCCTGGGCGGACCAGGTCATTCGGCTCGACCAGTTCACGATCGGGCGCGGTGTTTTGCTGCCCGAAGGATTCCCCGGCGAGTGGAACTATTGGGTCGGGCCGGCCGCTGGACGCGGGGGCAGCGGCGACCACCTGCGGCCCGAGCATCTGGAGCGGTTGCAGCTCTCGCTGCGGCGCGAGGACGGCGTCGCGGCCAAACCTGGCCATTACGGCGTGGAGGTCGAATGGATCGCGCTCGGATTCTAGCGCTGGTGCTGTTGGCCATCGGTCCCGCAGTGCTGCCGGCGCAGGCGCCCACTCCATTTGCGGCCGATCGGCTCGCGCGTATCGACCGGCTCATGCAGCAGTACATCGATTCGGGGAAGGTCGCCGGCGCGGTCGGGCTGGTCCTGCACAACGGTAAGGTCGTGTATCAGCATGCCGCCGGCTGGAGCGATCTCGCGACCCACCGCGGCATGACGCCGACCACGCTGTTTCGAATTGCCTCGCAGACCAAGGCGCTCACCTCCGTGGTGATTCTCTCGTTGATGGAAGAGGGCAAGCTGTCCGTCTCCGATCCGGTAAGCCGCTACATCCCGGGATTTGCGCACACCACGGTCGCGACCAGCCAGGGCACCAAGCCTGCCTCGCGCCAGATCACGATCCGTGATCTGCTGACGCACACTGCGGGGATCTCCTACGGCACCGATTCCCTGGTCGCGCCCCTCTACTCGGCGCAGGGCCTCGGACCGGCGGCGGGATGGGGCTGGTATACAGCGGACAAGGATGAGCCCATCTGTACGACGATCGAGCGGCTGGCGACCCTGCCGTTCGTTGCCCAACCCGGCGAGCGCTGGGTCTACGGCTACAACACCGATATCCTGGGCTGCGTGGCCGAGCGTGCGTCGGGCATCCCGCTCGATGAGCTGATCCGGACGCGCATCACCGGTCCGCTCAAGATGAACGACACCTTCTTCTTTGTCCCCGCCGCGGCGGCCGGCCGGCTCGCGACGGTCTATGCGAGCGACTCCACCAACCACGTGTATCGCGCCCCGGACGGCCCGCGCGGTCAGGGCAATTACGTGACGGGCCCGCGCAAGAGCTTCGCGGGAGGGGCGGGACTCGTCTCGACGGCTCCTGATTACGCGCGCTTTCTCCAGATGCTGCTCAACGGGGGCGAGCTCGACGGCGTGCGCATTCTCGCGCCGCACACGGTCGACCTCATGACGCACAACCAGAGCGGCATGTTGTTCGACACGACCGGCGCCAACGGATTCGGGTTCGGATTTGGGATCGTGCAGCGCTACGGCGCAAATGGCATGGCATCGGTCGGGACGTTCAGCTGGGGCGGAGCGTACGGGAGCCAATACGCCGTCGATCCGGTGGAGCACCTCGTCATCGTGTTCATGATCAATCAGCTACCGAATCATGCAGACCTCGGCGGGAAATTCCCGACGATGGTTTATCAGGCGCTAGTGGCTCGGTAGGCCAACGCCAGCATGACCAGACCAAACACCAGTAACACGAGGCCCCACCACAAATTCACGTTGATCCCGAGCGAGCGCTCATACAGCGCCGGGTTCGAGACCATCCCGTAGATGACCAGGAGCATCCCGATGAGCGAGAACATCCCGCCGATCGGCCACCGCACGTCCAGTTTCATCGCGTCACCAGAAGATCACGTTGAGTAAAGTCGAAGCAACCAGGATGCCGACGGCGAGCGTCACCGGCCGCTTGTACCACGGCATCGCCCCCTCCTGGATCCTCGGCGTCAGCGAGTAGACCAGGCCGCGGAGCTCATCGTCCGTCTTGGTGCGCTTCGTGAACAGCGAGATGAGCAGCGTGGCGACAAAGCAGCCGGTCCAGGCGAACAGCGCGGTCCAAAAATTCAGCGCCATCTCGCTGGGATAGGTGTGCAGCACCGCGCCGAGGAACCCGCCTTTGATCCCGGGCACCGCGCCGCGCGACAAGGTGAGCCCGTAGTGCAGCGCCGCGGTGATGGTCCCCGTCAGGAGTCCGTAGAACGCGCCGTGGCCGGTCGTGCGGCGCCAGAACATCCCTAAGAGGAAAGTCGCGAACAGCGGGCCGTTCACGAACGAGAAGACCAGCTGCAGCATGTCGAGGATGTTGTTGAACCGCGTGGCGGAGTACGCCGCCAGCACGCTGGCGAGGATGCCGAACACCGTCGCCGCATGTCCCACGCGGAGATAATGCTCGTCCGTCTGCCCCGGGCGGATGTGTGTCTGATAGATGTCGTACGTCCACACGCTGTTGAAGGCCGTGACGTTGCCGGCCATGCCAGACATGAATGACGCCATCAGCGCGGTGAGTCCGAGCCCCAGGAGGCCCGACGGCATGTAGTGCGCGAGCATCATCGGGATGGCGAGGTTGTAGTTCGGCTGGCCGTCGTCGCCGATCGGGAGAAACCCGCCGCGCGTGGCGTGCAGCCCGATCGCGAGCATGCCGGGCAGGATCACCAGCGCGGGCATGAGCATCTTGGGAACCGCCGCGATCAACGGCGTGCGCCGCGCCGCCGTCATCGAGCCGGCGGCCATCGCGCGCTGCACGACGAGGAAGTCGGTGCACCAATAGCCGAACGACAACGCAAAGCCCAGCCCCATCACCAGTCCAAACCATTCCATCCCCATCGGATTATGACTTGGCGAGTCCATGTACTTCCAGGAGTGCGACCAGGCGCCGGGCTCGAATCCCGCGTTCGTCGCGACCGTGGCGAGTTTACTGGTCAACCCGCTCCAGCCACCGACGTCCTTGAGACCGAGCAACACCAGCGGCAGGAAGCCGAGGACGATGAGAAAGAACTGCAGCACCTCGTTGTAGATCGCCGAGGTGAGCCCGCCGAGGAAGATGTAGATCAGCACGATCACGGCCGACAGGACGATGCTCCAATGGAAGCTCCACCCCAACACCAGCTCCAGCAGCTTCGCGAGCGCGTACATCGAGATGCCGGAGGAGAAGATCGTCATGATGGCGAACGTGATCGCGTTCAGCCCACGCGTCTTCTCGTCGAAGCGCAGCTTCAGGTATTCGGGCACCGAGCGTGCGCGCGAGCCGTAGTAGAACGGCATCATGAACAGGCCGACGAACACCATCGCGGGCATCGCGCCCACCCAGTAGAAATGGCTCGTCATGATGCCGTACTTGGCGCCCGACGCCGCCATCCCGATCACTTCCTGCGCACCCAGATTCGCCGAGATAAACGCGAGGCCGGCGATCCATGCTGGGATCGACCGGCCCGAGAGAAAGAAGTCTTCGCTGTTCTTGATGACGCGCCTGAGTGCCCAGCCGATGCCGAGCACAAAGACGAAGTAGATGATCAGGATGGCGTAGTCGATCCCGCCGAGGCTGATCCGTTGCAGTTAGTGCGCGCCTTTCGTCTTGATGATGATCACGCCGTTCGCGCCGCGCACGCCGTAGATCGCCGTCTGGCTCGGATCCTTGAGGGCATCAACGGATTCGATGTCGTGTGGATTGAGCCAGTTCAACGTGGTCCGGCTCGCCTCGATTGGCACGCCGTCAACCACGAAGAGCGGGTTTTGGTCCGAATAGAAAGACGTCGGGCCCCCCATGCGCACAATGATCCCGCCGTCCGGTGACGGGGACACGGTCACGCCGGCAAGGCGGCCCTGAAGCATTTGGGCGAGGGTCGTGGCGTTTTCACGCGCGGCTTCATCCCCCCGCATCGACGTCGGTGGAGGCGTGGGCGCTGTTGCAGTAGTCGCTTGAGTGCGTGCTTGCGACGGCCACGCGAGACCGGCACCAATGATGAGCGCCACAGTCGGGAGAACGTGAGACGGGTAGCGGTTCATAGGCCTCCCCTTGTTACCCTCAATATGCCGAATGGGAACGCGGTGCGCGACCGTCGCCTCATGGACGTTGTGTAATCGCGTAGATGTACGCGGTACGTGGCTGGAGCGTAGAAAGCGTCGAGCGCGTTCGGCCTGGCGTGAGCAGGCTGCGGTATAAGAATCGGCCCGGCAACGCGAGTGTGGTGGGTGTCGTGCCAAGATTGGCGACCACGAGAACCTGTCCAGTGCTGTCTTTGCGCACGTACGCGAGCAGCGCCTCGTTTCCCGTCTCGACCGGTTCGAGCCGGCCGGCTCGCAACGCCGCGTCATTCTCCCGCAGCCGAATCAGCCGGCGATACAGATTCAGCAGCGAATTTGGCCGCCGTTCTTGTGCCGCCACGTTCGCCGTCAACGTATCCGCCTGCAATGTCTCCCACGGCTTCCCGCTGGTGAATCCGCGGGACGAGGCCGTCCACTGCATCGGCGTGCGCAGGCGTTCATCCGGCTTGTCGCCCGTCATCCCGATCTCCTCGCCGTAATACACGAACGGCACGCCCGGCAACGTGAGGAGAATCGTTGCCGCGAGCCTGGCGCCTGCCGTGTCATTGCGCAGCGCCGTCAGCGTGCGGGTCTGATCATGATTGCGCTGGAACGGCGCAAACCGGTAGGCCGGCACGGCGCGCTGGAATTGCTCGACCAGCGGTAGCAGGCTTCCCGCCTTGCCCGTCCGCACGGCTTCGATGAGCGCCTCGGAAATGGGAAACGCGAAGTACGCGTCGAGCTGATCAGGATAGTAGGTGAGGATCACATCCGGGTTATCCCACACTTCCCCGATCGTATACGACTGCGGGGCGATGCTGCGCACGTATTGGCCGTAATCGCGCAGCACTTGATGAGTGCCGGGAGTATTGGAGACCTCGTTCCCGACCTCGACCAGGTGACGCACCGCGTCGAGCCGGAAGCCGTCGACATGCATCGAGTCCAGCCAGAACCTGGCGACATGCTTCATTTCGTCGAGCACGGCGGGATTCTCGTAATTCAGATCCGGCATCCCGCTCCAGAACAGCCCGAAGTAGCACTCGCCCGAGATGGGGGACTTATGCCAATTGTTCGCGCAGGCCCCGTTCTGTGTCGGCGCCCAGCGGTACCAGCTGCGATGCGGTGACGTCGAGTCTTTCAGCGCTTCCTGGAACCAGGGATGCTCGCTCGAGGTGTGGTTCAACACCAGATCGACGAGCACGCGGATGTGCTGTTGGTGCGCCGCGGTGACGAATGTCTGGAAATCCTCGTTCGTCCCGTAGTCGGGCTCGACCTTGTAGTAATCGGTGACGTCGTAGCCGTGATAGCTCGGCGACTCCGCTACCGGCATCAGCCAGACGCAATCGGCGCCGAGCCCGGCGATGTAGTCGAGCTTGTGCGTGAGCCCGCGCAGGTCCCCGATGCCGTCGCCGTTGCTGTCGTAGAACGACCGCACGAATACTTCGTAGCACACCGTTGGATGTGCCTGGAGCAATGCGACGAGAATTAGGGGATGCATTCGAACGTTGCCTCGAGACCCTCGGCCGAATTCGCGCCTACGAACACGCGGAACATGCCGGGCTCGACGACAGGCTTCATGTCGAGACCGTAGAACCATAGATCGCGGACCGCTATCCGTAACTCCACGATTCGAGATTCACCAGGTCGTAACGCCACGCGACGAAACGCCTTCAGCTCGCGCACCGGCCGGCTGACGCTCGCGACCTCGTCGCGGACATAGAGCTGCACGACCTCCGTGCCTTCGCGGTTCCCGGTATTCGCGACCGTCACGCTCGCCGTAATCGAATCGCTCGCGCGGGCGCGCGCGGCACTGAGCTTGAGATTGCTGTACGCGAACGTCGTGTAGGACAGCCCGAAACCAAACGGATAACGCGGTGTCACGGGGACGTCGATGTATTTCGACGAGTACTTGTTGTTCACGTCGGGCGGCCGGCCGGTGTTGCGGTGATTGTAGTACACCGGGACTTGTCCCAGCACCCGCGGGAACGTGACCGGCAGCCGGCCACTCGGGTTGACGTCGCCGAACAGCACGTCAGCCGTTGCATTGCCGGCTTCGACGCCGAGGAACCAGGTCTCGACGATCGCCGGGACATGGTCCGAGGCCCACTCGAAGATGAGCGGCCGGCCGTTCATCAGGACGAGCACGACGGGCGTGCGCGTCGCGGCGACGGCTTCCAGCAATTGTTGTTGCACGCCAGGTAACCCCAGCGACGAACGGCTGGCTGCTTCGCCGCTCATGTCGCCTCGTTCACCCAGCACGAGAATCGCGACCTTGGCCTGCCGCGCCGCGGTGACGGCCGCCGCAAACCCGGCCGTCGACGTGTCTTCGATCCCCGAGCCCTGGGCATACAGCACCGTCGTTCCCGGCACCTTCGCCTTGATTCCCTGCAGCACCGTCACGACGTCATCGCCGCGGCCCTGCGTATGCCAGGGTCCGAGCGGTTCTTCTTTATTGTCCGCGAGCGGGCCGATCACCGCGATCGGACCGGACTTGGGGAGCGGCAGGAGTGCGCGCTCGTTCTTGAGCAGAACGATGGACTCTCCCGCGACTCTCCTCGCCAATGCCCGAAGGTCGGTGGTGGGTGGCGCAGTTCGAGCCCTATAGGGGTCGCGGAACAAGCCGAGGCGCTGCTTGGCGCGCAGGACCCGCATCACGGCGGAATCGACGACCGCCGGCGGGATCTGGTTGCTCCGCACCAGCGCGGCGAGCGAGTCGACGTAGATGCCGCTCTGCATGTCCATATCCACGCCCGCCGTCAGCGCGCGCCGCCCCGCTTCCGCCTGTGACCCCGCGATGCCATGGTTGATCAGCTCGTTGACCGACGTCCAGTCGCTCACGACGAAGCCGGTGAATCCCCATTCGCGGCGCAGCACCGTATCGGTCAGCCAGGCGTTGCCCGACGCCGGCACGCCCGCGATGTCGTTGAATGCCGACATGAGGCTCGCCACGCCCGCGTCCACCGCGGCTTTGAACGGCGGCAGATAGAGCTCGCGCATCGTGCGTTCGGAGATCTCGGTCTCGTTGTACTCGCGGCCGGCCTCCGCGGCGCCGTAGCCCGCGAAATGCTTCGCCGTGGCAAAGATGTTCTGCTGGAAGCCGCGCACCCGCGCGGCAGCCAACAGCGAGCCGAGATAGGGGTCCTCACCCGAGCCTTCGGCGATCCGGCCCCAGCGCGGATCGCGCGCGATGTCCACCATCGGCGCGTAGGTCCAGTTGATCCCGAACGCCGCGGCCTCCTGTCCCGCCGCCCGCGCCGTCGCCTCGGCGGCATCGGGGTCGAACGAGCTCGCTTCGCCGAGCGGAATCGGGAAGATGGTGCGATACCCGTGGATCACATCGAGGCCGAACAGCAGCGGGATCTTGAGACGCGACTCCGTCACGGCGATGCGTTGCACGGGGGTCGTGTTCTCGGCGCCGATGACGTTGAACAGCCCGCCGAGTTTTCCCGCGCGCACGAGCTCCATCTGCTGCGGCGAGGCGCGCCCGCCGGCCGACAGGAGATTGAGCTGGCCGAGTTTTTCTTCGAGGGTCATGCGGGTGAGGAGCGAGTCGAGGTTCTGGGCAGAAGCTGGTGCGGCGAGGAGGACCGTGAAAATCAGAACGTGGCAGACACGCGACATAGGATTGCACTCTCAGGACCGGGGGAAGTGCTTGAAAAGTTACGGCGCAAAGCGGGACAAGCGAGCCCTAGCGCCGTCCGGGCCCGTCTTGGCAAGTTTCCGTGACACCTCGATCTCACGGGAGATGACCCATGTCGCGTCATCGTTTTCTGTGGCTCGCCTGCCTCACCCTGTTGTCCTTCCCTCCGTCACTCAACGCACAAACCACCACCGGCACCGTTCGCGGCTACGTCAAGGATCAGAACGGCACGGCGGTCGGGGATGCCGAAATCCAGGCGCGGCAGGTGGAGACCGGCATCGTCCGCAGTGCGACCTCGCACGCCGACGGTTCTTACATTCTTCCCGGCCTGACCCCTGGCAATTACGAGGTGTCCGTCCGCAAGATTGGTTTCGGGCCGCAGCGGCGCCAAGTGGTGGTGCAGATCGGTGCGACCACACCCGGGGACTTTACGGTGCAAGCCGGAGCTGTGGAGCTTCAGGCCGTGACCGTGCAAGCCGCGCCGGTCGTGGAGCTGCGAACCTCCGAAGTCGCGACGAACGTGACGCCTCAGCAAATCCAACAGTTGCCGACGTCCAGCCGCAACTTTCTCGACCTCGCGGCATTGGCACCCGGAGTCACGGTCTCTGAGGATCGTGTCAACTCTGTCGGGTTCCGGTCGTTTTCAGCAGGCGGCAGCACTGCAAACCAGGTGAACGTGTTCGTCGACGGTACGAGCCTCAAGAACGACCTGACCGGCGGCGGAGTGGCCGGTCAGGACGCTAGTCGCGGCAATCCATTTCCCCGCAACGCCATCCAGGAATACCGCGTCATCTCGCAAAACTTCAAGGCGGAGTACCAGAAGGCCTCCAGTGCAGTCATCTCGGCCACGACGCGCTCCGGCGGCAACACCTGGACCGGGAACGCGTTCTTCGGCTACCAGAACAAGGGCCTGGTGGCACTTGATACCTTGCAGGCTGCCCAGCAGCGCAGCAATCCAAGCTTTACGAAGCCGGACTTCACGCGCTCCCTGGTGGGGTTGAGTGCCGGCGGACCAATCCAGCGGGACAAGTTGTTTTTCTTCGGCTCGTACGAGGGCAACTACCAGGATCGGTCGAACTTTGTGAACCTCACGCCCCCGACCGGGTTCGGTGCCGCGCTCGACTCGGTGAACCTCGCAGCGTACAACGGCAACTTCACGTCACCGTTCCGCGAGACGCTGCTGTTCGGCAAGCTGACGTACGCGGTGAACGCGAATTCCTCCCTGGAAGTGAACTTCAACAATCGACACGAGACCGATGTGCGGGACTTCGGGGGAAGTCGCACTCTCGCGGCAGCAAATGACTTCCGACAAAACGTGTCGATCGGACAGGTGAAGTACAACCGCGTCTCGGGCGGCTGGTTGAACGAGGCCAAGGTGGACTACTCCCGCTTCCAACGAAACCCCTCACCGACCACTGCGGGGTCGATCGCGCGGATCTATCACTACCAACGCCAGGATGCGTGGATCGGCAGCGACGTGAGCACGCAGGATTTCATTCAGCGTCGTCTGGGATTCCGCGACGACCTCACTTATAGCGGCAAGCAGCAGCACGTGTTCAAGGCTGGGGTCAGCGTCGACCTGGTCAACTACCACATCAACAAACTGAACGACGGAGTACCCAAGTTCGAGTGGGCCGACACGATCAACACGAACTGCTGGTGCCGAAATACGGGGGCTCCAACTCTCGCGTACGACTACAGCCACCCCTTCCAGTTGACCTATGCATCAGGTGCAGGCCTGGTCGACGTCAACAACACACAGGTTGGGGCGTACTTGCAGGACGACTGGTCCCCGACGTCTCGCCTGACGCTCAACCTCGGGATCCGTTGGGACTACGAATCCCGAATGATCAATACCGACTATGTGACACCGCAGTGGGTGGCCGATACGCTCACACGCTATAACGACTCATTGCCGGTGCCATTGGACCTGAGTCGTTACATCAGCACCGGAAAGAACCGAAAGCCTTTTTACGGCGCGTTCCAGCCACGGCTCGGATTCTCGTACGCGCTCGATAAGAACAATATCACCACCGTATTCGGCGGCTGGGGCCTCTACTACGACCGGTCGCTGTTCGACTTCTCGGTGGACGAGATCCAAAAGCTCTCTCGGCCCACGTATATCACCCGCTTCGACAACGGCACAACCACACCTGGGGCCGTCCCATGGAACAATAGCTACCTGACCGCTGACACCAGCGCGGTCAGCGCTTTGGCGCGGAGCACCGGCACGCCCGAAGCGTTTTTGATCGACAACAAGACGAAGGCGCCGAAGTCGCAGCAGTTCAGTCTCGGCGTCCGGCGTGTATTTGGACCGTGGGTGGCCTCGCTTTCGTATCAGGGCCAGCGCGGTACGGATCTTTTCATGTACAACTCCGGCAATTTCGGGTACAATGGCGCTGGACTGTGCTGCACCAGCTTCAACATCGGGGCGCACGGGATCCGGAATATCATCTACTCTACGAACGATGCGAAGACCTGGTACGACGCCCTCTCACTCCAACTGGATCGTCCCTACCGTCCGTCGGCCGGGGGGATCGGCTGGGGCGCTGGCGTCGTCTACACATACGCGCAGCGCTCGGTGGCAGGGATCGATGTCCTAGGAGACCTTGCCGGATCGTTCCCGTTTGGATTCCCGAAAGCTAACGGGATCGCGAAACACACCGACCTCGGCGGGAGCGACGAGCGGCACCACGTCGTGGCCAACTGGATCATGGACATCCCTCGCCTGGCCGGGATCCAGTTCAGCGGGCTTGTGACGTTGGGCAGCGGAGCCCGGACCGATGTCGGCACGGCTCCACGTTTCGGAGGAGTGGTGGACTCTACGTACTTCCCAGGCGGGTTCTTGCCGCCGCAGCGAAACTTTCTCTTCCTGGGTGGCTGGGCCTACCGGCGGGTGGATATCAAGTTCCGCAAGGACTTCCCAAAAATCTCCGGCACGAGCCTGGCTGTGACCGCGGACGTGTTCAACGTCTTCAACTTCCAAAACCTGGGCGACTACAACATTCAGGTCGTCCCAGCAAGCCACGCGTTTACGGTCGGCGAGCCACGGCAGGTTGTTAGTGACCCGCGACGTATGCAGATCGGCGTCGAGTACACATTCTGACCGGACTTCGCAGTCGTTTCACCGCTGTCGTCTTTGCCCTGGCCCTCGGAGGCTGTGGTGGTAGCTCCGGGGGCCCGGGCGTCGCGCCCGACACCGCCGCGTTCCTCGACACCCTGCAGCATCGCACCTTCAACTTCTTCTGGGACCTGACGCCGGCATCGAACGGCCTCACGCCCGACCGCTGGCCCACCCCGTCGTTCTCGAGCATCGCCGCCGTCGGCTTCGCGCTCACCGCCTATCCCATCGGCGTGGAGCACGGCTGGATCACCCGCGGAGAGGCCGCGGACCGTACGCTCGCGACACTCCGGTTCTTCTGGACCGCGCCACAGGACTCGGCCGGCCCGAACACGACCGGCTATCGGGGCTTCTTCTATCACTTCCTTGATATGAGCACCGGCCGCCGGTTCCAGACCGTCGAGCTCTCCACAATCGACACGTCGCTCCTGCTCGGCGGCATCCTGTTCGCGCAGAGCTACTACGCCGGGAGCGACACCACGGAGCAGCAGATCCGCGCGCTGGCCGACTCGATCTACTTCCGGGTCGACTGGAAATGGGCCGAGGCGCGGCCGCCCGCCGTGAGCATGGGCTGGCACCCCGAGAGTGGGTTCATCACCGCCGATTGGATCGGTTACAACGAGGGGATGATCCTCAACATCCTCGCGCTCGCCTCACCGACGCATCCCGCCGACTCAGCGGCGTGGAGCGCCTGGGTGAGCGGCTATCAATGGGGCACGTATTATGGTCAGAGCTTCGTGCAGTTCGCTCCGCTGTTCGGCCACGAGTACTCGCACGTGTGGATCGATTTCCGCGGCATCAAGGACGCGTACATGAACGGCCGCGGGATCGACTACTTCGAGAACTCACGCCGCGCCGCGCTGTCACAGCGGGCGTACGCGATTGCGAACCCTGGTGGCTGGAGGGGCTATACCGCCAACGTGTGGGGCCTTACCGCGTGTGACGGCCCCGCCAACAAGACACTGACGATCGGCGGACGCAGCCGGCAATTCCATACCTACAACGCCCGCGGCGTCGCCCTCGGCGACGAGCGCGACGACGGCACCCTGTGTCCCACCGCCGTCGGCGGGGCCGTGCCGTTCGCCCCCGAGTTCACGATCCCCGCGCTGCTCGCGATGCGCACGACCTACGGCACCAGGCTGTTCTCGACCTACGGCTTCCTCGACGCCTTCAACCCCACGTTTACCGCGACTGGCCAACAAGAGACCGGCACCGTAGATCCCACGCTCGGCTGGTTCGACGTCGACTACCTCGGCATCGATCAGGGACCCATCCTGGCGATGATCGAGAACTACCGCACCGATTTCGTGTGGCGCGTGATGCGCACGAACCCGCACATCATCCGCGGCCTCAAACGGGCAGGCTTTACCGGAGGGTGGCTTCCATAGTGTCGGCGTTACTCTCAGGCTTAGCCGGTCTCCCCAACGCAGCCGAGCCGGTGTCTGGATGGATTACAGGCGGTCAGCCCACCGAGCAGCAGATCAAGTCGTTCAAAGCGGCGGGCGGAGAGGTGGTGGTCGACAGTCGCGACCCCATGGAGCCTCGGCCCTTTGATGAGCCGGCAACCGTTCGCGCCGCCGGCCTCGAGTACATAAGTCTGCCGATCGTGCACGGGGCGGTCACGACGGATACCATGAAGCGGATGTATCAGACACTGAAGAAGTTGGAAGGACGAAAGGCGCTCCTGCACTGCTCCTCAGGCAACCGCACGGCGGCTGCGTTGATTCCCTACTTGATGATTGACGAGAAGATGGACGAGGAAACTGCAGTCGAAACGGCGATGAAAGGTGGTCTTCGAAGCGCAGAGCTCATGGAATTGGCTTTGGAGTATGTCAGGAAGAGCTCTTCCTAATGGCTCGCTCCTCAAATCCCCTCAGCCGCTCGGCCTCTCGGCGTCTCCCCAACGTCTCACGCCTTCGGTTCCTCCTTCCCTCCCGCATATCGATGCCAGTACATCCTCATCTCACTGATCTTGCCGTCTTTCGTCTCGCAAAAGATTGCTCCGCGTGCATCCACCTGTTCGCCTGTCCTGCGCCGCCGGAACGTGCAGCGAAACTCCGTCGCAAACCATGGCCCTGCCGCGTAGATCTCCCCCGACGAGAAGTCCGTTTCAGCTTGATGCAGCGGGATGTCCTTCCAGTACGCCCGAATCGCCGCTATACCAGTGTCTGGAGTGCTGAACGGCGTCTCGAGGAAGACGGCATCGTCGGTAAACACGGAGCAAATGGTATCGACGTCGCCCCGGTCCCAGCCTTTGCCGAAGGTGTCGATCAGGCTTCGAAAGGTCTCATTCATGGCGCCCAAATATAGCCGTTCCGGGTATGACGTTTCGGACGTAAAGTCCTTACCACCATCATGGAGGTGCACCATGCTGAAACGAACACTCGCAGCTGCGGCGTTGCTCGCGATCTGCGCGCTGCCGCTCGCAGCCCAACAGCCGAAGCCTGCGGCGCCCGCGGCGAACGCGGGGAACGACATGACGCTCACCGGCCAGGTGATCGACGTCAACTGTTACACGACGATGGGCGCCTCTGGCGCCGGCCACAAACAGTGCGCCGACGCGTGCGCCAAAGCCGGCGTCGCGCTCGCGATTCTGAGCTCGGACGGCACGATCTATATGCCGGTCAGCTCCAAACCCGGCGACCCGCAGAACGCCAAGCTCGCGCCGTTCGCCGAGGGGCAGGTGAAGGTCACCGGCGTCCACCGGATGAGCCACGGCATGCATACGATCGAGATCAAGACGATCGCCGCCGCGACCTGATGCGACGCCCGCTGGGGGCAGGCGGGACGGCGGTTCTGGTCGCACTCCTGACACTGACCGCCTGCCGTTCCGACTCTGCCCCCAGTGGTTTCACCCTCCTCTTCCTGGGTCGCTCCCCTGCGGCCCGCGTCGGTACCCTCTCGTGGGCGCCCGACCCCGACCACAGCCGGCTCGTGAGCTTCGATGGCGACCTGCACGTCGTCCGCACGATCGCCGACCCGCGGCTCGCCACACCGTTGGCCGTCGCGCCGCTCGGTGACAGGCTGCTGGTCACCGAACGCACCGGCGAAGCCGTCGTGTTCGACACCGCGGGCAAACCGGTGCGGGAGTGGCAGAGCCCGTTTCCCGCCTCGCTGTATGCCACAGGCGACGATCGGATCGTCGCCGCGCGCTCTCCCTACCTGGTCCAGTTCGTCGGCGAGGACGGCAGCCAGCCGCTGCTCTGGCTCCTGGACACGCTCGGCCACACGAGCCACGGGCTGGGCGTGATCCACGTCCCCGAAGTGACCTACCTGGCGCAGCTCACCAACGCGGGAGCCGTGGCGATTGGGCGGGACGGCTCCATCTACTTCGCTCCTCTGGTCCGCGACGAGATCGTGAAGCTCGGGCCGAGCGGCGCGACGGTGTGGCACACCCAGCGCGGTTTGTTCCGTGAGGAACCCGATCCACACTTCCTGCCTCAAAAGGGGCGCGAGATTCGGGTCGCGCATGCCCTGGTGAACATCGCCTTGTCGGTCGGGCCGGATGGACGTCTGTATGTGCTCGGCGCCGAAGACTCGGCCGCGACGCGCCTGCGCCTGGACGTGCTGGATACGGAAAGCGGGCACATCGATACGACCCGCAGCATCGGGACGAGGGCGACGGCCGTCGCCGTCGACCGCCGTGGCACGATCCGCGTGCTCGATCCGAACCGCCTGCTGGCGCAAATTCCTACGCGCGGGCGCGACCTCTTCGCTCCCGCCTTCACCCTCCCCGACCTCGGCGGCAAGCCGGTGCGGCTCGAGGATTATCGCGGCAAGGTCGCACTCGTCAATTTTTGGGCGTCGTGGTGCGAGCCCTGCCGCGCCGAGTTCCCGCACATGGCCGAGCTGTACCGGGCGCTCGACCGCAAGGACTTCGATATCGCAGCCATCTCGGACGACGTCAGCGACACGAAGATGCGGGCGTTCATCAGCGAATTCCGCCCACCGTTCCCGATTCTGGTGGGGCGCGGCAACATGAAAGCCGTTTATCACTACCGGGGCCTGCCCTACTCCGTCCTGCTCGACAAGCAGGGACGCATCATCGAGCGCATCTTTGGCTTCGGTGGCGACGCCGAATTCGAGCACCTGCGCCAAACCATCGCGAAAGAGATCCATGCTGACACTGTTGCTGCTCGTTAGCCTCCAGTCCCCAGCGGATTGGCCGGCCTATGGCCGCGATCCCGGCGGTGCACGCTTCTCACCGCTCACCCAGATCACGCGCGACAACGTCGCGCGACTGCAGGTCGCGTGGACATATCACACCGGGATGCCGGATTTAACGGGTATGGGGCACCGGCCGCCTGCCCTCGAGGTGACGCCGATCGTCGTCGACGGCACGATGTATGTGAGCACACCGACCGGCATCGTCGCGGCGCTCGATCCCGCCACCGGCACGGAACGCTGGCGCTTCGATGCCGGCGTGAATCCGCACCGCGGTTACGGCGATTTCGTGAGTCGCGGCGTGTCGTTCTGGCGCGACCCTCGCGCGACTCCCGGGAGCGTCTGCGCGCACCGCATCTTCGTGGCCACCATCGATGCGCGACTGATTGCGCTCGACGCGAGCTCAGGCAAGGTGTGCGCGGGTTTCGGATCGAACGGCGCAGTCGACCTGCGGGCGGGTTTGCGTGTGCCGCCGTTCGAATTCCAGGCCTACGAGGAAACCTCGCCGCCCGCGATCATAGGCGATCTCGTCATTGTCGGATCAGGGGTGGCCGACAACGCCAATCTCGCGCCGGCGAGCGGCGAAGTCCGCGCCTTTGACGCGCGGACCGGCGCGCTCAAATGGACGTTCGATCCGATCCCACAAGATTCGACCGACCCCGCGTACAAGACCTGGCAGGACGGCAGCGCCAAGCGCACCGGTGCCGCGAATGTCTGGTCGGTGATCGCGGTGGACCCGGAGCGCAATCTCGTCTTTCTGCCGACCACCAGCCCGGCGCCCGATTACTTCGGGGGCCTGCGCCTCGGCGACAATCGCTACGCCAACTCGATCGTGGCACTGCGCGCGTCCACGGGAAAAGTGGTCTGGCACTTCCAGACGGTGCACCACGACATCTGGGACTTCGACAACGCTTCGCCGCCCGCGCTCGTTACGGTGACCCGCAACGGCGCGAGCATCCCCGCCGTCATCCAGACAGGCAAATCGGGGATGTTGTTCGTCTTCGATCGCACGACGGGAACACCGATCTTTCCGGTCGAGGAACGACCCGTCCCCCCCAGCAGCGTGCCCGGAGAGGTCGCCTCGCCGACCCAGCCGTTTACCGCGGTCGTCCCGCCGCTTGTGCCGCTGCAGTATTCCGCGGCCGACGCCTGGGGTCCCACGCCCGAGGCCAAGGCGGCCTGTCACGAGATCCTGGCGGCGCTCCGCAATGACGGGCCCTTTACCCCTCCCAGCACCCAGGGGACGCTGCAACAGCCCGGCAACATCGGCGGCGCGCATTGGGGCGGCGTGGCTGTAGATGAAAGGCGGGGAGTCGTCGTCGTGCCCGTGAACCGCGTTCCGGCGATGGTGCAGCTCATCCCGGCCGAGGGGTTCAACGGCGACAGCTTGTTTCGCGCGGATGCGGCCCGCGGCATCAACAACTTCGAGTACACTCGGATGAAGGGGACGCCCTACGTCATGCGCCGCCGCATCATCCTCGGTCCCGCCGGCTTGCCATGCACGCCCCCGCCGTTCGGCGCCGTTGTGGCGGTGAACCTGGGGACCGGCGCCATTCAGTGGAACGTGCCGCTTGGGACCTTCGGCGGCGTGCCCGGGTCGGTGCAACTCGGCGGCCCGATCGTGACGGCCGGCGGCCTGGTGTTCATCGGCGCCTCGCTCGATCGCTCATTCCACGCTCTCGACATCGAGACCGGCCGCGAGTTGTGGACGGCTGCGCTTCCCGCCGGCGCGCGGGCGACGCCCATGACCTATGAGGCGGGGGGGCGGCAGTTCGTCGTCATCGCGGCGGGTGGCAGTGACGTCTGGGGCAGCGGCGACGCCATCATCGCGTTTGCACTTCCGAAGTGACCAGCCTAACCTAGAGCGTGCCCGAGGAGACCGGTCCCCCGTCCCCCGTCCCCATTCCCGTCGTTATCGATACCGATCCCGGGATCGATGACTGTCTGGCTCTGCTCCTGGCGCTGAACTCCCCGGAGCTCGACATCCGCGGCATCTCGATTTCCTACGGCAATACGGTCGTCGAAAACGCGTACCGCAACGCCGTCGAAATTCTGCGCAAGGTGAAGCACCCCGTGCGCGTGACGCTCGGCATCGGTGCGCGCCGGCCCCTCAAGCGGCAGCTCCAGGTCGCCGACGATACGCACGGGACTTCGGGGCTCGGCTACGCCGACGTTCCGGCCGCGGGGGTGATTCTCGACTACGTGCGCCCGCTCGAGCGGCTCCTCGAGGCGCAACCTGAGCCCGTCACGCTCGTAACGCTTGGCCCGGTCACGAGCCTGGCGCTCGTGTTGCGCGCGAATCCCGCCCTGGTCCGCGAGAAGGTGGCCCGCCACGTCGCGATGATCGGCAACATCGAGGCGCCGGGAAACACGACGCGCTTCTCGGAGTTCAACGCCTGGTGCGATCCCGAGGCGCTTGCCACGGTGCTGGCCGCGGAGATCCCGACTGAGATGATTGGGCTCGACGTGACGCGGAAGGTCGTGATCAAGGGCAATGAGGTCGAGCGCCTCGCGCACCAGTCGCCCTGGCTGTACGATGCGCTCCGGTTCTATGTCGAGTTCCACAAAAAACAGGAGGGGCTCGACGGCGCCGTGATCAACGACGTGCTCGCGATCGCCTACCTGATCCAGCCCGGCGTGCTGACGTTCAGCGACCTGCGTCTGACCGTCGGTCTCGACGACGGGAACACCCGCGGCCGCACCAAGCTCGACACCAAAGGCTCGTTCACGCGCGTCGCGATGGAAGTCCACGCGCCGCCGGTGCGGCGCATGCTGTTCGAGCGCGTGTTCCCGGCCGTCGCCCTGGCCGAAGAGGCGATGGCGTGACGATCCCGCGGAAGGTTGCCGTGATCGGGGCGGGCGACATCGGCGTCGGCTGGGCGGCGCTGTGCGCGTCGGCCGGGTGGCCGGTGGCGATCTTCGATCTGAGTCCCGCGACGATGGAGCGCGCATCCATCGAGGTGGAGCGGCGCACGCGGGCGCTCGTGGCGCTCGATCGCGCCCCCGAAAGCATCGTCGAGCGGGGCCTCACGGAGCTGGTGCGGGCGCAATTCCTCTCCGAAGCGGTCCAGGATGCCGATTGGATCATCGAGGCGATTCACGAGGACGTGACCGCGAAGCAAAAGCTCCTCGCCGGGATCGAACAGCAGGCGGGGGATGAGGCGTTGATCAGCTCGTCATCGAGCGGCTTGCCGCCGCTGGAGATCTTCGGCCGGATGCGGCGTCTCGATCGGTGTCTTGTGACCCATCCGCTGAATCCGCCGGAGCTCATTCCGCTCGTCGAAGTGGTGCCGGCGGAAGGTCGCACGTCCGCCGCCAGCATGAACCGCGCGGTCGAGTATCTGCGCTCCCTGGGCCGTTTCCCGATCGTCCTCAAGAAGTCGATCCCGGGCTACGTCGTCGGTCGCGTGTCGGCCGCGGTGTGGAGGGAATGCATCGACCTCGTGCTGCGCGGTGTGATCAGCGTGGACGAGCTCGACCGCGCGGTGTCGCTCGGTCCCGCGATCGGCTGGGCTGCTGCCGGCCCCCACCTGACCTATCACCTCGCGGCAGGCGAGGGCGGCATCCGCGGCTTCACGCAGCACTTGTTGGCGAGCTTCGAGAGCTGGTGGCAGCAGCTCGCGCACTGGGCGCAGCTCGACTCCGACCAGCAGCGGACGTTGATCCAGTCGATTGAACGGGCCTACAAGGGGAAGGTGGAGTTCCTGCGGGAGGCGCGAGACCGCCGCCTGAGCGCCATTCTCAGGGCCCTGGAGCAGGCGCGCGCACCATCAGGATCGGAATCCGGCTGACGTGTCGTAATGCTGTCGCGGTGGTGCCGTGAACCACATCGCTCAAGAGCGAGTGTCCGTGCGTCGCCATCGCGATCAAATCCACCTGCTCCCGCTCGGCCGTCGCCGCGATTTCCTTGGCTGGATCACCCGCCGCCAGCACGGCGTCAACTTCGATCCCCGCCTGCCGCAGGTCCTGTGACATCCGCTCCAGGTACGCCCGGTCCTCCTTCATCTCTTGTGACTCGCGCAGGTTGAGCTGCTCCATGTTGCGCGCCGCCCATCCGTCCGCCACGTGGACCAGTAGCACCTCGGCGCCGAGCAGCTTCGCGAGGCCGGTCACGTGCTTCAGAATGGCGCCATCGGCGGGGCTGTTCTCGAGCGGGACGAGGATGCGCTTGTACATCAGCTGATCCAACCCGCAACGATCCGCACCAGAAGCCAGGCGTTGAAGGCGGCAATCGCCACAGCCACCAGGTAGGCGAGCAGCTTGAGCCAGGTGGGGTTCACGAACTCGCCCATCTTCAGGCGGTCCGAAGTAAACCGCACCAGCGGAAAGACCGCGAACGAGAGTTGCAGGCTGAGGATCACCTGGCTGAGGATCAGGAGTTGGGCAGTGCCGTGTTCCCCGAAGAAAATAGCCGTCACCGCCGCGGGCACAATCGCGATCAGGCGGGTGATGAGGCGCCGCAGCCAGGGCCGGATCCGGATGTTCAGGAATCCTTCCATCACGATCTGGCCCGCCAGCGTCCCCGTCAGGGTCGAATTCTGGCCCGACGCGAGCAGCGCGAACGCGAACACGGCGCTGGCGCCCGTGACGCCGAGCAAGGGGGTGAGCAGGCGATAGGCATCCTGGATCTCGGCGACGCCCGTTTGCCCGGCGCGGTGGAATGTCGCCGCGGCGACGATGAGGATGGCGGCGTTGATGAACAGCGCGAACGAGAGCGCGACGGTCGAATCGAGAAATGCGAACTTCACCGCCTCGCGCTTGCCGGCCGCCGTCTCCTCGTAACTGCGGGTCTGCACCACGGACGAATGCAGATAGAGGTTATGCGGCATGACGGTCGCGCCGAGGATGCCGATCGCGATATAGAGCTTGTCGGGGTCCTTGAGAATCGTTGCGCTCGGCAAAAACCCGCTGAGTACCGCGCCGGCATCCGGCTTGGAAATCAGAATCTCGAACAGGAAACAGCCGGCGATGGTCGCGATCAGCGCGACGACCAGCGCCTCGAGCAGCCGGAATCCTTTGTGCTGCATGTAGAGCACGATCAGCACGTCGAGCGACGTGATCACGATACCCCACGCCAGCGGGATACCGAACAGCAGGTTCAACGCGATCGCCGAGCCGATGACCTCCGCGAGGTCGCAGGCGGCGATCGCGATCTCGCAGATGACCCACAGGAAGAACGAGACGGGCCGCGAGTAGTGGTCTCGGCACGCCTGCGCCAGATCGCGACCGCTCACGATGCCGAGCTTCGCGGCCAGGCCCTGGAGCAGAATCGCCATCAGGTTGGACAGCAGGATGACGGAGAGCAGGGTGTAGCCGAAGCGCGCGCCGCCCGCGAGGTCAGTGGCCCAGTTGCCTGGATCCATGTAGCCGACCGCGACGAGATATCCCGGACCGGCGAACGCGAGCGCCGTCTTCCACCATGCGCCACGCTTGACGGGGACGGTGCGATAGACCTCGGCGAGGCTCGGCGCGAACCGCGGCCGCCGCCAGCCTGTCTCGATCGTGCTATTCGCCATCGATCGGCTTGCAGAAGAGGAGCAACGCGAGCTCCTGACCCACCACGCGGGTCGTGCCGTCCGCGAGGCGCACGATGGTCGGTCCGTTGAACGGCTGCCGGTCGATCACGGTCAACCGGACGCCGGGCGTCAGTCCCTGCTCGGCGAGATAGTGCAGCCGGGCGGGATGTTCGTCGCCCACTTCCCGCAACATCACGCTGCTGCCGACCGTGGTCTCGGCGAGCGTCACGAGCTCGGCTTCTTCGATTTCGAGGGCGGCCGTCGGAATTGGGGCGCCGTGCGGATCGTAGCGTGGCTCGCCCAGCGCGTCGGCCATGCGCTCGATCAGTTTCTCCGACACGGCATGCTCCAATCGGTCGGCTTCGACATGCACGTCCCCCCAGTCATAGCCGAGCTTGCCGGTGAGATACGATTCGAGGATGCGATGGCGACGGATCATCTGCAGCGCGGCGCGCCGCCCCTGCGCCGTCAGCTGCACGCCGCGATACGGCACGTGTTCGATGAGTCCCGTTTCGGAGAGCCGTTTCATCATGCCGCTCACGGACGGCGGTGCGACTTCGAGCATCTCGGCGATGTCGCTGGTCGTCGCGAAACCGCCCTGACTCGTGAGATGAAAAACCGACTTGAGATAGTCTTCGACCGAGCGCGTCAGCGGGGGCTGAGGCTGGGGCGACCGAATCGCGGCGTTCATGGACTCTCCCAAGTGACCACTGTCAACCAGACAGGGCATTAGGCTAGCCTAAATCGCAGATATTGTCAAGCAAAAATGTGGATTTTGTAAGGCTAAGAAACGAGGCTAATTAGCGGTGTGAGAATGCGCTCGCTCATCCCCCAGATAGTGTGATTTCCCAGTCTATAAGCAGGCAATACCCGAGGAGGGATGCCAGGATGATCGACGGTGATCGACCCCGACACCCCCGGGGCCTGGAGAGCCCGGAAGGACACCCAGAAGGCGTCTTGGACTTCTGCGTTGATGAGAATCGAAGGCCTCGCTGTCAACGCGAATACGAATGGACGAACCACGACGGGGGGGAGGACGGGTGTTCGCGGGTAAAGGTCGTCGAGCACGCCGAGGCGTTCGGCGTTCGACAAGTCGACACCGATCTCCTCGCGTGTTTCACGGATCGCCGTAGCACGGAGATCGGCGTCGCTTGGCTCGCGCCGCCCGCCGGGAAACGCGATCTGTCCGGACCATGTGTCGCCGGCGCGGACCGCGCGGTGGATGAACAGCGCCTCGATGCCATCGTTGCCGTCGTGCAACACCACGGCGACCGCGGCCGGAATCATCCCAGCTTCCAGAGGAATTTCGGTCGGCCGGTAGTCGCGCAGCGTGAGGCGTGCTGTTTGTAGCGTGGACACCCTTCCCCCGTCCCCCGTCCCCCTCCCCGTCTTAAGCGGAGACCTCTTCGCCGCCGTCGACGTTGATGACGTTGCCCGTGATCCAGTCGGCGCCGGGATTGGAGAGGGCCACGATCGCACCGCCGAGGTCGGCAGGCGTCGTAAGCCGGTGGTGTGGATTCCGCTGCGACGCGATCTCGACGAGCTTCTCGTTGCCGGGGATTTTGCGGAGCGCGGGCGTGTCGGTGACGCCGCCCCGCAGCGCGTTCACCGTGATCTCGTGGGGGGCGAGTTCGAGCGCCAACTGTCGCGTATGAGACTCGAGCGCGGCTTTGGCCGCCGAAACGGCGCCGTAGGTCGCGAACACCCGGGTCGAGCCGGACGAGGTCATCGAGAAGATCCGCCCGCCTTTCCCCATCAGCCCGCGTTTCACGACGCCCTGGGCCCAGTAGACCAGTGAATGGGCCATCACGTCCAGCGTCATGTCGATGTTTGCCTTGTTCAGGACTTCGTCGCCGATGTAGGGCTTCAACGTGCCGAACGCCAGCGAATGCAGCAGCACGGCGACGTTGAGCTTTTGTTGGGCGAGCTCATCAAGGACCTTGTTGCGCTGCTCTTCGTCGGCGGCGTTGATGTTGAAGTACTGCGTCTTGCGGCCGGCTTTCTCCAGGTCGCGGCGGATCTCGGCCACGTGCTCGAGGCCCGCCTTGCGGTCCAGGTGCACGCCCACGATATCATACCCGGCCTGCGCGAGCGCCCTGGCCGCCCCTTCCCCAAACCCGCTCGAGGCCCCCAGGATGAGCGCCCACTTCGGAGTCTTTACCTGCGCGTGTGTGGTGTCTGGCATGGCGATAAAATAGCCTCCATCCGATGGGAAGCCAGACAATGAGTTGGCTCCTCGCGGCACCGTGGATTCTGGTGCTGCTGCTGATTCTCTCCCGCTACATCGTGCACGGGCCCCGGCTGCGGGACTACGAGCCCCGTACGTCGGGGCCGCTCGTCTCCGTGATCATCCCGGCGCGCAACGAAGCACGCAACATCGAGCGCTGCGTTCGCTCGGTGCTCGCCACGAAGTACGCGCCCATCGAAGTGATCGTCGTGGACGACCGCTCGACCGACGGCACGGCCGGCATCGTCGCCCAGGCGCCGGAGACACGCGTTCGGCTGGTACGCGGCGTCGAGCCGCCGAGCGGATGGTTCGGGAAGCAGTGGGCGATCGTGCAGGGCTACAAGGTGGCCAGGGGCGAGCTGCTGCTGTTTGCCGACGCCGACACAAAGCACGAGCCGGAGCTGATCCCGCGCGCCGTGCGCGGCCTGCAAGACGAGCGCGTCGATCTCTTCACGGTGCTGCCGCGGCAAGAGATGCTGACGTTCTGGGAACGGGTGATTCAGCCGCACGTCTTCGTCGCGCTCGAGAGCCGGTTCGTGTATCTCCCATCAGTCAACCGCACCCGCATCTACTGGAATGCGATTGCGAACGGGCAATTCATTCTGACGACGCGCGCCGCGTACGAGGCCGCCGGGACGCACGAGGCCGTGAAGGACACCGTCACGGACGATCTCTTACTGGCTCAGGCGTACGTCCGGGCGGGCAAAGACATCTTCATCGCCGAGGCGCGCGCGTTCATGGCGACGCGCATGTACGCGTCGCTGCGCGAAATCCTGGCCGGCTGGACCAAGAATCTTGCCTCGGGTGCGCCGCTCACGGCGCCGCCGATCCCCGGACTGCGCGCGGTGCTGCCCTGGCTGATGTGGCTGCCGGCGCTGTTCTGGGTCGTGCCGCCCGTGGTCTGGCTCGTGACGGGCTGGCATATCGCCGCGACCGCCACGATCGCGTCTCTCGCAACCTGGATACTGGTCTACGCGCTCGAGGGCGCGCCGCTCTGGTACGCGCTGCTCTATCCGCTGGGCTCAGCCGTCGTCGCTTTCATCATGATTCGATCAGCCTGGCGCGGTCGGCGTCTCATCGAATGGCGGGGCCGGAGTTATCGGGCCTAGAAATACAGGCCGAGCGCGACCAACACCCGAATGTTGTTGTAGTAGCCATGCCCCGACCGTTTGGCAAACGAATCGTTTCCCTTAAAGGAGAGATAGCCGGCCGAAAGGCTCGCCGTACCCCCAATACTGAGGCCTGACGTGAGCATATACGCCCCGCCGAGCTCGCCGTTGAGCCCTGCGTACGTCGAGGTTTGCCGATAGTGGCTGCCGGTCAAGTCGACCGCCTGATCGGTCAATCCGCCTTCCAAGGCCAGCGTCTGAAAGGAAACAACCTTCGGACCCCCCGTGTGATAGAAGCGCTTCCCCAAACGTGCATCGAGATTGATGAATTGCTGGTCTGCGCCCGTCGTCGTGCCAAAGTTGTCCGTGCTCGTCGCGGTGATCACATTCGCCGCGTTGGACAAATCCAGGAGCCACGCCGAGTGCGCGCTCGAAAACTTCAAGACACCAAGACTGAACAGATTGGAATTGCCGCCGAACTGCATTGCCCACTGACCGCCGTGAAAGGGGGATTCCTGTGCAGCCAGGCATGCGGGAATGAGTGACAACGCGAGAACGACTCGAGTAAATCGCGGCACGGTGGCCTTCCAGGTAGGGGATGCGGAAGGCTATTGGCGTGGCGCACCTGGCTGCAAGACGGGGCGCGCCAAAAGTCATACTCCGGACCTAGAAGTAGACCGTCGCGACCAACGACGCGCTCAACGCCGAGCCTCCGATCGCCCAGTCGCGGTACTTGGTCCC
>DATLXS010000067.1:0-5006 GCA_035575675.1 Gemmatimonadales bacterium | reverse complement strand
GTCGGTCCCGAACGGCCGCAGCTGCGAGAAGCCCTGCCCCACCTCGAACGTCCAGCGCGGCACCCCAGCCAAGCCGTGCTTGGTGAAGATCTGAATGACTCCCGCCGCCGCCTCCGTGCCATACAGCGTGCTCGCCGCCGCACCCTTGATGATCTCGACACGGTCGACGTCCGCCGGATTGATGTCGTTGAGCGGGCTCGCCTGATAGTTGCCACCGCGGAAACCATTGGAGTCGTTGAAGGGGGGCCGGTTACGCCGGTACCCCTCGCTCCGCACGCGGACGCCATCCACATAGATGATGGGCTGATTACTCTGGCTGACGCTCACCGCGCCCCGCAGGCGGATCTGCGCACCCTCGCCGGCCATGCCGCTCGTTTGCATCACGCTCAGCCCGGGGGCCCGCGCCTGCAACAGCTGATCCATGTTCGCTGGCGGATCCTTGACCTGCGACAGATTGACCTGCGCGATCGAGTTGCCCACCTCTCTCACCCGCGCCTGGCCGGGCGTTCCGGTCACGATGATCGCATCGAGCTGCAGCACACTGGGCGCGAGTTGTACGGTCGTCGTCGTGCTCAGATCAGGGAGCACGACCAGGTGCGCCGACGCGACTTTGTAGCCGATGGCGAGCACGCGCACCTCGCGCGGGCCGACGGGCACGTTCAGCAGCGTGAATGTTCCCCCGGGCCCGGTCCGCGTGCCGATGGTGATGCCGACGAGCGAAACTTCCGCACCAATGATCGGCTCCCCGGTCGTCACCGAGGTGACTTTTCCTTCGATGGTTCCGGTTTGCGCGGCCAGTCGGGATGCGGCAGGGAGGCACAGCACGGACACAGCGACCGTGAGTGGGACGGAGATAACACGCATCATAAGCGGCTCCTCGTGAATGCAGGAACGATGCGGAATGCGGGGTACCGCGTTTCAGGAGGAAATGCTACGGGGGTGAGACGCTGTCAAGATGACGATCGAATCGGGGCGGCGGGATTCGAACCCGCGACCTCCTGGTCCCAAACCAGGCGCGCTACCGGACTGCGCCACACCCCGGCAACTACCAAGAACGTTGAAAAAGACGTCGCAAAAACTACGTCAAGATAACTACGTCAAGAAAACTACGTAGAACGGCGTAACAACACTTCCACAAGCGCGCGGAAGGCCCGTCCGCGATGTGACACGCGGTGCTTCGCCGAAGCCGGCGCCTCACCAAAGCTCATCTGCAGCTCCGGGGAGTAGAACAGCGGATCGTACCCGAACCCCCCGCTCCCGCGCGGCTCCGTCAGAATAAACCCCTCGCACGTCGCCTCGACGATCTCCGGCACGCCGCTCGGCGTGGCGAGAAACGCGACCACGCACCGATAGCGCGCGCCGCGGCGCTCCTCAGGCACACCCGCGAGCTGCTCGAGCAGCAGCTTGTTATTGGCGGCATCCACATTCCCTTCGACCCCCGCCCAGCGTGCCGAGCGCGGACCCGGGGCTCCGCCTAACGCCTCCACTTCGATCCCGGAATCGTCGGCGACGGTCGGCAGGCCGCCGCGCGTCGCGAAGTACCGGGCCTTCGCGACCGCGTTTTCGACGTAGCTCGCCGTCCGTTCGAGATCGGCTTCTTCCGGAAGCGGCTGGAGCATCCGGTCGGCGGGGAACGACAGCTCGAACGGCAGGCCGGTGAACAGCTCGCGAATTTCGCGGGTCTTGCCGGCGCTGCGCGTGCCGACGAGTAGCTTCATGCGCCGCGCCCCCCCCGCAGGCGGTCGAGCAACTCCGTCGTCGACTTGCCCTGCACGAGCGGCACGCGGACGACCCGCCCACCCCAGGCTTCCACTTCCTTCGCCCCGACGATCGCCTCCGCGGCGTAGTCGGCGCCCTTCACGAGCACGTCGGGCTTGAGGGCCCGGATCAACGCGAGTGGGGTGTCCTCAGCAAAGAGCACGACGCAGTCTACGGCGGCGAGGGCCGCGACCAGACGGGTCCGTTCGTCCTCGGGGACAACAGGACGGTCCGGTCCCTTCGCGAGGCGCCGCGCGGAGCTATCGCGGTTGATGCCGACGATGAGTGCGTCGCCTTCGGAGCGGGCCGCCTCGAGCAAGGCGACATGCCCCGCGTGCAGCAGGTCGAAGACGCCATTGGTGAAGACGACGCGGCGTTGCGCGGCGCGCCAGGTGGCGGCCGCCTCGACCGTCCGGATCTTCGCGGCGGTGTTCAGAGCGGCTGGCTGGTCCTGGGATGGAACGAGAAGCTGTGGTTGAAGAACGGCAGCGACACGGTTTCGCTGTAGCGCGTCTCGATGACGATCTCCCGCGGCGAGGAACTGCGGTAGACCTGCAGCTGGCGGTTGCCGGCGGAATCGGGCAGACCGATTTCCTCGATTGCGGCTTGAATCCGGCGGCGGATCGTCCCGTCGTCGAGCCCGGCCGCCAGGTGGGCTTCCGTCTGCATTTCATCCAGCAGCCGGTAATAGCGGAAGAACACCTCGCCGATGTTGACGGCGTAGTAGAGCGCCGCGACAAAAATCAGCAGCGACAGCAAACAGCCGAAGGAGCTGGCGCCGCGGCGCGACGTGATCACCATTGCGACTGCGCCCCGTCGACGATTTGTTGCACCAGTTTGTCCCAGGCGAGCTTGCGCCCGTCTTTTTCCGCGGGCGGATCGTAGTCGCCGTCAACCATGAGGCCTTGCCGTTTCCACACGGTCTTGCCTTCGCGCTGATTCAGGATTTCGACGTCGACGGTGATCTGCACCTTGCGCTTCGTCACGTTCACCGCCCCCACACCAGCCTGCAGCGAGATCGGAATGTAGGGATCATACCGCACGACCCGGCCGCGGACGATCGCGTCGGCGGTCGCTTCGGTCGCGACGCACAATCCGAGACGGCCTTCGAGCGCCTGCCGGACGGCTTCACTGACCTCCTGGGTCAGCGCGGGCTCGGGGGTGTCATTGTCGAACGGAAGAATCGCGACGGTCTTGACGTTGGGCAGCGTGCCGCCGGCGAAGCCATACGGGCAGGCGGCCAGCACGACGCCCGATGCGCTAACGACGACTGCGCCAAACATTCGGCGGAATGAGCGCCGCCGTATCCACCACGCTGACCGTGAGCTCAAATCTGGCCGGGGCCTCGGGAAAGTCGACGCGCGCGCTCGCGGGGCGCCGCATAGCGTCGAGTTGGGAACGGCTCCGCGCCACCACTGTTCCACGCCGCCGCCATTCGGCCTCCAGCAAGGACTCGCGGCCCGCGCTGTCGGTCACGACGTAGTCGAGGGTATCCTCGGCTTGCGCGAACCGCCAGATGACCCGGCGCCTGTGCGTCAGCGAGTCCAGTGCCTGTCCGCCGAACACGGCGGCATCCGCCGCGGGCGGCCGCACCATCGCGAACGTTGCCCAAAGCAACGGAATCGCGCGAACCAGCGAGCGGAAATTCTTTTCGGGATCCGCCCACGCGACCGAGTCGCCGATGACGACCGCCGCGCCGTTGCCAAGGTTGAACGGTCCCGCGAAATCAAATCGGAGCGAATCCGGCGGTGCAATTCGCGTCGACCCACGTCCCGCGTACTTCACTTGCTCGTCCTGATAGCGCCACCGAAACCGGATCAACGTCGGCTCGAGCGGCAGCGTCGTTCGCGTCCATGCCACCGCGCTGTCGCGACTCGCGGGTGCCAGCCCCAGCGTCAGCGGGACGAGCGGTCCCGGCGGGCTGGGACATGCCGTGAGCAGCGTACAGGCGGCAATGTAGGAAAGAGCACGTTGTCGGGTCAATAGTTAAACCCGAAGAAGAAGTCGACGAAGCGGCGATTGCGCGTGCTCGCGGGCAGACCATATCGCTCCACATCGGTGGTCCCCAGCCGGTAGCCGAAATCGAGGCGCAGCACGAGCGGTGGTCCGACCGGCATGCGCAAGCCGAGGCCGCTCGCCCCGAGCACGCCCCGACCGGTCGTCGTCTTCGACCACGCCCGGCCGTAATCCACGAAGAGCGCGCCCTGCACACCGGGGAATCGCGCGGCGCCGAATGGAAAACCGATCGTGAGGAAGTCGAGGATCGGGAAACGGTACTCCGCGTTGACGAGCCACGCGCGCGTGCCCGCGACGTATCCATACTGAGGATAGCCGCGCAATCCCCAGGAGCCCCCGATGCTGATCGGCCGCGGCCGCTCGCCGCCCGAGCTGTACCCTTGCACCCGCAACGCGAGCGCGCTGTGCAACGACGTGCGCAAGTATTTCCGGACGTCCGCCGACACCAGCCACGAATCGAAGCGGCCGTGGCTCAGATCGTTGACGAGCCCGCCGGTGAAGTTGTAGCGCTCGCCATCGATCGGTCCGGTCGGCAGCCAGAGGGTGTTGTCCTTGACGTACGAGAGGTAGTTCGACGCGAGCCAGCCGACGCGATGCGGCTCAGCGACGCCGTCGGTCGTGAGATCGAGCCGGTCGGAGCGTTCGATCCGGTATTCGCCGACGATGCGGCGGAACCGGTTGATCGGGTACCGCACCTGTGCAAACGCGCCGTACGACCGCTCTTCGAACAGCGTATTGAAATCGCCCTCGTAGAACAGGCCGCGCTGGCGGAACGCGCCGACGCCCCAGTTGATGCGCCGCGATTGATTGAGATACAACGCCGACCCACTGACGTTGTCGAGCAGCGTGCCGAATCCGGCGCCCTGGAAGGACGAGAGCGAGAGATACACCAGATGATCGGAGAGCAGGTCGCTGAACACGAAGACCGCGCCCTGCGCCGAGCCGAGCCCGGGCGCAACGGCGGCGTCGCCGGCCGCGAAGTCGAGGCTGAACTTGCGTTCGTACGGTGCACCATCCACGCGGGCATACTGCGGATGGGACAGCTCGCCCCACGTCCACGCCGGCGTCGGCAAACTGTCCGCCCGCGCGAGTGTGAAGCTCGTGGCGGTGTCGTTGAGCGGCGGCGCGACATAGATGTTGAAGCTCAAATCGGCGAAGCCGCCAAACAGCAGTCCGCCGTCCGGTCCCCCCCTCCCCGTCGAGACCCACTGGGGATCGAACGCGCCGTTCAG
>DATLXS010000066.1:0-23408 GCA_035575675.1 Gemmatimonadales bacterium | reverse complement strand
TCGTGGTGACGCAGACGTATTCGCAGGGCGTGCGCTACGGCGAAGCTGAGCGCGACATCCTGACGTTCGTCTCGTCACAGATGGCGATGGCAATCGAGCGCAAGCGCGTCGAGGACGCGTGGCGCGAGCAGAGCGAGCTGCTACAGCGCATCGTGGACAACATTCCCGTGATGCTCGTCTTCCTGGACGATCAGGGCCGCATCCAATGGGGCAATCGCGAGTGGACGCACACGCTGGGGTATGACATCGGGGAGGCGCGCGCGCGGGACATTGTCACGGAGCTCTATCCCGATCCCGGCGAGCGGCAGCGCCTGCGCGATTCGATTGGGGCGCCCGTCGGTCAGTGGACCGACTTCCGCACGCACACCAAGACTGGCGCGATCCTCGACACGATCTGGGCCAACGCTCCCCTCACCGGTGGCGGCTGGCTCGCGATCGGCATGGACGTCTCCGACCGCAAACGCGCCGAGGAGCGGTACCGCTCGTTCATCGCCCAAAGCTCCGAGGGCGTGTCTCGTCTCGAGATCGATCCGCCCGTCCCCATCAACCTCTCCGAGGAAGAGCAGATCGATCGGTTGTATGCCGGTGCGCGCATCGCGGAATGCAACGACGCCATGGCCCGCATGTACGGCTTCGGCGAGGCGCGTGAGCTGGTCGGTACCCAGCTCGCCGACCTGCACAACGTTACCGATCCGACCAACCGCGAGCAGATTCGCGCCTTCATCCGCGCCGGTTACCGCGTGTCCGACTCTGAAACACGCGAGCACGATCGCGAGGGACGGTCGCGCGTCTTCCTTAATAATGTCGTCGGCTTCCTCGAGGACGGGCACCTGGTGCGGGTCTGGGGGACGCAGCGCGACGTCACCGATCAGCGACATCTCGAAGAGCAGTTCCGCCAGTCGCAAAAGATGGAAGCGGTCGGCCAGCTCGCCGGGGGCATCGCGCACGACTTCAACAACCTGCTCACGGCCATCCTCGGGAATACCCAGCTCCTCCTGCGCGAGTTGCCGCCGGGCGACGCCAAGCGCGGCGACGTCGAGGAAATCCGCAACGCCTCCGAGCGCGCCGCTTCCCTGACCCGTCAGCTCCTGGCCTACAGCCGGCGCCAAATGCTCCAGCCGGAGGTACTCAACCTCAACGTCGTCGTGGCCGAGATGGACCGGATGCTGCGCCGCCTGATCGGCGAGCACATCGCGCTCGTCGCAGTCCTCGCAGAGGACCTGGGCCGGGTTCGGGCCGATCCGAATCAGATCGAGCAGGTCATCGTCAACCTCGCCGTGAATGCGCGGGATGCGATGCCCGACGGGGGAAAGCTGACGATCGAAACCGCCAATGTCGAGCTGGACGAAGGGTTCGCGCAGATCCACCTCGGCTCGGTCCCGGGACCCTACGCCGTGCTCGCCGTGACCGACTCCGGGGTGGGAATGGACGCGACGGTCCGCGCCCACCTCTTCGAGCCGTTCTTCACAACCAAGGAAGTCGGCAAGGGCACCGGGCTCGGCCTCGCCACGGTGTACGGCATTGTGAAGCAAAGCGGCGGCTACATCTCCGTGCACTCGGAGCCCGGCCGCGGGTCGAGCTTCAGGATCTATCTGCCGCGCATCGAGTCAACGGCCGACCTGCCGGTCGCCCCGCAGCGCGGCGGACCCGCCCGCGGCACTGAGACCGTCCTCGTCGTCGAGGACGAGCCGGCCGTCCTGACACTCAGTCAGCGGGCACTCGAGGCGCAGGGCTACGTCGTGCTCGCGGCCGCCGACGCCGCGGCCGCCCTGCGCGTGGTTGAGCGTCATGGCGGCACAATCCACCTGCTCCTCACCGACGTCGTGATGCCGGGCTTATCCGGGCGCGAGCTGGCGGATCGCCTGGGGGCGCAACGGCCCGGGATTCGTGTGCTGTATATGTCGGGGTATCCCGGGGATGCCGTCGTCCAGCACGGCACCCTCCCAAGCGGCAGCGCCTTCCTGCAGAAGCCGTTCTCGCCAGATGGATTGGCGCGAAAAGTCCGCGATGTGCTGGACGCCTGATGCGCGAGGCGCTACCGTAGCGCCATGACCGCTCCCGCGCTCCCGTCTTTGGGTCTCGCGAGAGACCTCGGCCTTGGCCAGTTCGCGCGCCTGGTCGAGCAATTGCCCGTGGTCCTCTGGTCGACCGACGTCGACCTCCGGTTGACGGCGATTCGCGGCGGCGGTGCGCAGGCCAGCCAGCAGGGCAAGACCATCGAGGAGGCGTTCGGGAACCCCTCACAGGCGGCGCCCGTGGTGGCGGCGCACCGCGCGGCGCTCCGTGGGGAGTCGGTCGCGTACGAGACGGTGTTCCACGGGCGCGCGTTCTCCGCGCGGGTCGAGCCGGTGGTGGGGCCGCACGGCCGCGTGGTTGGGGTCGTGGGATTCGCGTTCGATGTCACCGAGCGTCACGACAGTCAAGAACGCCTCCGCGCGATCATCGACAGCGAGCCCGACTGCGTGAAGCTGGTGGATTCGCAGGGGCGGCTCCTGGAAATGAACCCCGCCGGCTTGGCGATGATCGAGGCGCCGAGCATCGACGCGATTCGGCTCCGCCCGATGATCGAGCTCGTGGCTCCGGAACACCGGGCCGCGTTCGCAGACCTGCACGCCCGTGTGTTCGCCGGACAATCCGCGACGCTGGAGTTCGAGATCATTGGGTTGACGGGGCGACGCCGGTGGCTGGAGACTCACGCGGTTCCGTTCCGCGACCCGGCGGGCGCCGTCCAGGCGCTCCTGGGGATCACGCGCGACGTGACCGAGACGCGACGAGCCGAGGAGCAGTTGCGCGCGTCGCGTGCCGCCTTGCGTAGCCTCGCGACCCGGCAGCAGGACATCCGGGAGAACGAGCGAACCCGCATCGCCCGGGAGATTCACGACAGCCTGGGCCAAGCGCTCACGGCGTTGAAGATGCAGCTCGCGGCGGCGCAGGACGCTGCATCGAGGGAGTCGCCCGCGCTGAGCGGCCGGCTTCATGAGACCGCGCTGACGGTCGATGATCTCGTGAAGAGCGTACGCCGCATCGCGTCCGACTTGCGGCCACCTATTCTCGATCAGCTGGGCCTGCCCGCGGCGCTCGAGTGGCTCGCGCAGGATTTCACACGGCGGACGTCGATCAATTGCCGGAGCGCGATTGGGCCCACGAACGGCGCCATCACGGGCGAGATGGCCACGGCGCTGTTTCGTATCGTCCAGGAAGCACTCACGAACGTGGTGCGCCACGCCCGCGCAACGCGGGTGGACATCCATCTCGGCATGAAAAGCGGCTGCGTGACACTCGAGATCAACGACGACGGAGGCGGCATCACCGAAGCCAGCACGATCGGGCCCGGCTCCCTGGGTATCCTCGGCATGCGCGAGCGCGCGGCGGTGCTGGGTGGCGTTCTGGAAGTGGCACCGCGGGAAGAGGGCGGAACGCGGGTCGCAGCCTGGTTCCCGCCGGCGCCGGGAGGCGCCGGGTCGGGACGATGATTCGCATTCTCGTCGTCGACGATCACGCGCTCGTCCGTCGCGGGCTGATCCAGATCCTGCAAGGCCTGCCGGAGGGTGTGCAGTTCGGCGAGGCGGGTACCGCCGCAGAAGCGATGGCGCTCGCGTTCGGAGAGCGGTGGGACGTGGTGCTGCTCGATCTCGGCTTGCCCGATCGCCATGGGCTGGAAGTGCTCCGGGAATTCCACAAGGCGCGGCCGCAGCTCCCCATCCTGATTGTCACGATGTTCCCAGAGGACCAGCTGGCACTCCGCCTGCTCGAAATGGGTGCCGCCGGTTACCTGACCAAAGAGTCCGCGCCCGAAGAGTTGTTGCGGGCTTTGGAGCGCGTGATGGCCGGTCACAAATACCTGAGCCCGGCGATGGCGCAGGCGGTCGCCGACGGCCTCGGAGGGCCACCACCGGCACCGCACGAACAGCTGTCCGATCGCGAGCTCGAAGTGCTGCGCCTCCTCGCGGCCGGTCGTCCCATCACCGCCATCAGCAAATACCTCGGCCTCTCACCCAAGACCGTGACCACCTATCGGGCACGGCTGCTGCACAAACTGCGGATGCGATCGAACGCCGAGCTGACGTTCTACGCGACACAACATGGGCTCGTCAGCCCCGCTGCTTTGCGCGCGACGCCCTAAACGCGCGTAGGAAAACCCCTACCAGCAGGGTTCCCTGCCGCTGACAGACACGATTTCCAGCATCACCAAAACTGTGGGACGATGGATTCGGTGCGCGTGCTCATGGTTGAGGACACGGACAGCGACGCTGCCCTGATTCGCCGCGAACTCGAGCGCCTGGACCCGCGGCCCGAGATCCACCAAGTCAAAACGCGCGTGGCGCTCGAGGCCGCACTCGAGGGCTACGCGCCGCACATCATTCTCTGCGACCACAACATTCCCGGCTTCGGGGGCCCCGAGGCGCTCGCGCTGGCGCAGCGCGCGCTGCCGGATGTTCCCTTCATTTTGGTTACCGGCTCGCTCGATGAAGAAACCGCAGTCGCCTATCTGAAAGCGGGCGCAAGCGACTACATCCTGAAGGATCGGCTCGTTCGTCTGGGCCCCGCCGTGCTCGACGCGCTGACCCGCGCCAGCCAGCGCCAGGCGCTGCGTCGTCACGAGCGCCTGCTCCATCAGATCATCGACGCCAATCCGAGCCTGATCTTCGTGAAGAACTGGGACGGCCGCTTCGTGCTGGTGAACCAGGCCACCGCCGAGATCTACGGGACGACGGTCGACCAGCTGATCGGGAAGACGGACGCCGACTTCAATCCGAACGCCAAGGAGGTCGCGCATTTCCTGGGCGACGACCGCGAGGTCATGGCGTCCGGCCGCCCCAAACTGGTCGCCGAAGAGCGCGTCACCAACCCGCAGACCAACCAGACGCGCTGGTTTCAGACCATCAAGATTCCCATGCGCATGCCCGGTGAGGACGCGCCCACGATGCTCGGCGTCGCGACGGAGATTACCGAGCGCAAGCAGCTCGAAGAGCAACTGCTCCAGTCACAGAAAATGGAGGCGATCGGACAGCTCGCGGGCGGTGTGGCGCACGACTTCAACAACATTCTGACGGCGATCGTCGGATACACCGATCTCCTCAGCGCGGAAGTCACCGGGAACGACCGGCAGCTCGAGGACCTCGAGGAGATTCGCAAGGCGGCCCGGCGCGCCGCCGCGCTCACCCGGCAGCTGCTCGCCTTCTCACGCAAACAGGTGCTCGAACCCCGCAACATCGACCTGAACGATGTGGTGCTGAACCTCGACAAAATGCTGCGGTCCCTGATCTCCGAGAACATCGAGCTCAAGACCGATCTCGCCGACGACCTCGCGGCGGCGCGCGCCGATCCGAATCAGATCGAGCAGGTCATCATGAATCTCGCGATCAACGCGCGCGACGCGATGCCCGACGGCGGCACCGTGACGATCGAAACCCGAAACGCCACACTCGACGATACGTACGCCGCGCAGCACGTCTCGGTCGTCCCGGGCGAATACGTCATGCTTGCCGTCACCGATACCGGCTGCGGGATGGACGAGCGGACGAAGTCGCGGATCTTCGAGCCATTCTTCACGACGAAACCGGCGGGGCGCGGCACGGGCCTTGGTCTCTCGACCGTGTACGGCATCGTGAAACAGACCGGCGGCAACATCTGGCTCTATAGCGAGCCGGGCAAGGGGACGACGTTCAAGGTCTATCTGCCCGCCATCGCGGCGCTGCCCGAGGACAGCGGCAAGGTCGCGCCCGCTGAAGCCGCTCCGCGCGGAGCCGGGACGGTGCTCGTGGTGGAGGATGACGAGCAGCTGCGCCGGTTGACGCATCGCGCGCTCGATGCCCAGGGCTACACAGTGCTGGTCGCGGACCGCGGCGGCACCGCGCTGGACATCTCGCGGCGCCACAAGGGCGACATCGACTTGTTGCTGACCGATGTCATCATGCCCGACACCAACGGCCGCAAGCTCGCCGAGACCATGCGCGCGGCGCGTCCCGGTTTACGGGTGCTGTACATGTCCGGGTATCCCGACGGCGCGATCGCGAGCCACGGCATGCTGGAGCCGGGCGTCGCGTATCTGGCCAAACCCTTCACCACCGAAGCGATTACCCGGAAGGTCCGCGAGGTCTTGGAGGCGCGATGAACTGGTCCATCGAGCGCAAGCTGCCGCTGTTCGTGACGATCCTCCTGGTGGCGGTGGCGATCGCGCAGCTCACGATCGGGTACGGCGAGGTGCGGCAGGCATCCCGGGCCCTGGTCGACAAGCGCCTGCCGCTCGCGACGCGGGTGCTGGCCGACCTGTTCCAGATCCCGACGCAACGCGCGCGGATCACCGCCCTCGCCAAGGACCCCGCGATTGTCGCATTTCTGCGCTCACGCGAGCCGGCGGATCGCGCGCGCGCCCTCGTCGCGATGCAGCGGATTACGAACGACACCTCGTCGACCGGCAGTCTCGAGCTGCGGGATTTCGGGGGCAAGCTCCTGCTTCGAACCGGCAAGTTTACCGCGGCCGACAGCGTCCTCGTCTCCCCGCGGAGCGATTCTGCGACGTACGGGCCGTTCATGCGGCAGGACACCACGCTCTTTATCGCCGTCACGATGGCCGTTGGCGCCGGACCCGCTGAGCGCGGCGGTGGCATCGTGCAGCAGGTTGCGCGCGTCCAGATGAATGCGCGGACGCCAAAAGCGCTGACCGGCCTGGCCGGTGGGGACATCGTGCTGCTCGTCGGCAATGCCGCGGGTGATCCCTGGACCGATTTTGGCACGATCGTACCGGCACCTCCCAAGACCGTGCTCACGAGTACCACTCCGGTCCGCTACGAGCATGGCGGCGAGCTGAAGCGGGCGGCCGCGGCCGCGGTGCCTGGAACCCCGTGGATGGTCGTGGCGGAGGTGCCGAGCCGGCTGATCGCCGTTCCCGCGCGCGACTATCTGCGGAGCATGGCGCCCATTGCGGTACTCATCGTGATCGCGGGTGCGCTGCTCGCCTGGTGGGGCAGCCGGCGACTGACGAAGCCCTTGGTGCACGTCACCAGGGCCGCGGAAGCGATCACCACGGGGGACCTCGACCAGCGGGTGAGCGTGCAACGCGACGACGAGTTGGGCCGGCTGGCGCGCTCCTTCAACCTGATGGCGGAGCAGGTGTCACGCTCCCATCACGACCTGGAAGCGCAGGTGGCGCAGCGCACGCAGGCACTCGAGGGGACGAACGCGGAGCTGGAGTCGTTTTCGTACTCGGTGTCGCACGACCTGCGCGCGCCGCTCCGCGCGATTCATGGCTTTGCCCGGATTCTCCTCGAAGACCACCAGACGAAGCTCGAGCCCGAGGCGCAGCGTCTGCTGGGAGTCATCGACCAGAACACCCGACGCATGGGTCAGCTGATCGACGATCTGCTGTCGTTTTCCCGCCTCGGCCGCAAGGAGCTCGCGTCGGCGCGCGTCAATATGACCGAAATGGCGCGGGTGGTGGCCGATGAGTTGCGGCGCGCCGAGCCCGAGCGAAACGGGCAGCTCGAGGTCCGGATCGGCTCGTTGCTCCCCGCCCAGGGTGACCGGGCGCTGTTGCGACAAGTGCTGAGCAATCTCCTCCAAAACGCCATGAAGTTCACCCGCGCCCAGCCGAACGCGCGGATCGAGGTGGGATCGCGGCCGGACGGCACGGAGACGGTGTATTATGTGAAGGACAACGGCGCCGGCTTCGACGCGCGGTACGTCGACAAGTTGTTCGGCGTCTTCCAGCGCCTGCACAGCACCGAGGAGTTCGACGGCACGGGCGTCGGTCTTGCGATCGTCAAACGCATCGTGCAGCGGCACGGCGGGCGCGTCTGGGCGGAAGGCAAGGTGAACGAGGGCGCCACATTCTACTTCTCGCTGCCGCACGGAGAGAACTGATGCAGTCCAAGGGAGTCGAGATCCTGCTGGTCGAAGATAACGCGAACGACGCGGAGCTCACCCTGCGGGCGCTCAAGCAGCGCAATCTGGCCAACCAGGTGCATGTCTGCCGTGATGGCGCCGAAGCGATGGAGTTCTTCTCGGGCGGCGCGAGTCCAGTCCCCAAAGTCGTCTTGCTCGACCTCAAATTGCCCAAGGTGGACGGTCTCGAGGTCCTGCGCCGCCTCAAAGGGGACGCGCGGACGAAGGCGATTCCGATCGTCGTGCTGACGTCGTCGCGCGAGGAGCCGGACATCGAGCGCGCCTACGAGCTGGGCGCCAACAGCTACATCGTGAAACCGGTGGATTTCGAGGCCTTCGCCCGCGCCGTGTCGGACGTCGGGCTCTACTGGCTGCTGCTCAACCACCCGCCGCAATAAGCGTGGCCACCGAGTCCCTCCGCGTGCTGGTGGTCGAGGACCGGGCGGAGGACGCGGAGCTTGCGGTCCGTGAGCTCCGCCGCGCCGAGGTCACCTGTGAGTCGGAGCGCGTCGACAGCGCGGCGAACTTCCGGCGCGCGCTCCCCAGTTTCAAGCCCGACGTCGTGCTGGCGGACTATACCGTGCCGGGATTCGGCGGCATGGCGGCGCTCGAAATCCTGCAGACGGAAGCTCCCGGCATTCCCCTCATCATCGTCACCGGCAGTCTCGACGAGGAAACCGCCGCGGAATGCATCAAAGCGGGGGCAGCCGACTACGTCCTCAAGACGAATCTCATCCGGCTGCCGTCCGCGGTCCGGGGCGCTCTTGCCTTTGCGCGGAGTCAGGCCGACAAGCAGGCCGCCGAATCGGCGCTGCGCATCAGCGAGCGACGCTTTCGTGCGCTCGTGGAAGAGAGTTGGGACGCCATCGCCTTGTTCGGGCCGGACGGCACGATCCTGTACGGCAGCCCCGCCACGACGCGGTTGCTGGGGTACGAGCTCGCCGAGTTCGTCGGCCGCAACGCGATGGAACTGATCCATCCGGACGACCGATCCGCCGTGCTGCTGCGTCTCGAGGAAGTGACGACAGAGCCGCGCCGCCGGGTGCAGGTCGCCTCGCGCGTGCAGCACAAGAACGGCCATTGGCGGCACCTCGAGGGCGTCTTAACGAACCTGCTCGACGATCCGAGCATCCGGGCGATCGTCAACAACTATCGCGACGTCACCGACCGCCGCATCCTGGAAGAACAGGTCATTCTCGCGCAAAAAATGGAAGCCATTGGGCGGCTGGCCGGTGGCGTCGCCCACGATTTCAACAACATCCTCACGGCGATCGGCGGTTACACCGACCTGCTGCTCGCCGATCTCGCCCCGGACGACAAGCGGCGGCGCGACGTCGAGGAGATCCATCGTGCCGCCGACCGTGCCGCGGCGTTGACGCACCAACTGCTCGCGTTCAGCCGGCGCCAGGTGCTGCAACCGAAGGTGATCAGCCTGAATGCGCTGGTCCCCGATATCGAGAAGATGCTGCGGCGGCTCATCGGTGAGGACATTCTGTTTGCGACCGTGCTGCATCCAAAGGCGGGCAACGTGCGCGCCGATCCGGGGCAACTGGAGCAGGTGATCGTCAACCTCGCGGTGAACGCCCGCGACGCGATGCCCAAGGGAGGCCGCCTGACGATCGAGACTCGCAACGTCGAGCTCGATGAGTCGTACACCACTGATCACCCCAACGTCAAACCGGGACACTACGTCATGCTGGCGGTGACCGACACCGGGGTCGGCATGAATGAAGAAACCAAAGCGCGCATCTTCGAGCCGTTCTTCACCACCAAGGTTCGCGGGAAAGGCACCGGTCTCGGCCTCGCCACCGTGTACGGCATCGTGCAGCAGACCGGCGGCCACATCTGGCCCTATTCGGAGCCCGGCCAGGGAACGACGATGCGCGTGTATCTCCCTCGCGTCGCCGAGCCGGCGGACCCCATCGAGCACCCGCCCGAGACAACCCCAACCGCGGTGCGCGGGACCGAGACCATTCTCCTGGTCGAGGACGAAGCACCCGTTCGCTCGATCACGCGCCAGCTGCTGCAGCGAAACGGGTACACCGTCCTGGAGGCGTCCGATGGGCAAACGGCGCTGGCGTTGGTGGACGGGGCACAGCATGGAACGCACGTCGATCTGCTCCTGACGGACGTCATCATGCCGGGGATGAGCGGTCGCGAGCTCGCGGCCCAGCTCATGGCGCGGCGACCGGCGCTGCGTGTGCTCTTCATGTCGGGGTACACGGATGACGCCGTCGTCCGCCACGGGATGCTCGAGCCCGGCCTCGCCTATCTTGAGAAGCCCTTCCGTCCACCGACATTACTCCGCAAAGTGCGGGAAGTCCTTCAGACCACCCATCATAGCCCCGAATAAGACCCGAAAAAAGCGATATTATCGATACTAACTGGCGAGTGCGCGCTCACTTATGCCAGTAACTTGGTGTGAAATAAGTTGATAAGTGTGCGCAAGCCCGAAATGATAACTGTACTATGTTGTCCCATAACTGTTTACGACCATAAGTGGCGCCGCGCACTGACCCCCCTACTAGATTTGCCCCATGCCTTTACAGCCCCTCGTCGGGCACGAAAGGGTTAAGACCAGACTGGCAGGCGCCCATGCCGCCGCAAAGCTGCCGCAAGCGCTCCTGTTTGCTGGGCCACGTGGCGCGGGGAAGCAGCGTCTCGCGCTGTGGCTTGCTCAACTGATCCACTGCGAAGCACCCCGGGCGGAACCTTGCGGTGAATGCCGCCCTTGTCGCCTTGTGGTTTCTCTGCAGCACCCGGACGTGCATTGGTTCGTACCGATAGAGCTGGGCAAACGTGGCGGAAGCGGCAGTGGCGGCGTGGACGCAGATAAGCAGGTCGAGCTCGCCGCTGACGCATTGGCCGAGGAAATGACGGCGCGGCGCGAGCAGCCGTTCTATGGTCCGGCGACGGGACTGGCGAGTCATCCGGTCGCAGCCGTGCGGCTGCTGCTCAAACGGTTGGTGCTGACGCCTGCCATGGGCAAGCGCAAAGTGTTCATTGTGGGTGATGCGGAACGACTGATTCCGCAGCTGGGGACGGAAGTCGCGGCCAACGCGCTGCTCAAGGCGCTCGAGGAGCCGCCGGCCGACTCGGTGATCATTCTCACGGCCACCGACCCCAGTGCGCTGCTTCCAACAGTTTTGTCACGTATTGTGCTCGTTCGTGTGGCACGAATCGCCGACAGTGACGTGACAGCTTTCGCGCAGCGGACGCTCGCCATAAGCAGTAAAGATGAACTGGCGCAACGAGTTACAGCCGCTGAAGGATGCATTGGCAAGCTCTTTGCGACGGCTCCGGTCCGGTCCGGGCAATCTGGGGGGCCGGATCTCGCAGGACGGTTTCTCGACGCGCCTTGGCTTTTCGCGCTTGGGCAGGTGCCGTTCCAGGCACGGGGCGGTTTCACCGACATGCTCGATTCGCTCGCGAGCAGATTGCGGAGCGAAGCGCGGCGCGGCGGCGATACCGAAAAGCTGGTCGAGGCGATCGCGTGCGTACTGGATGCGCGCGACCTCGCCCAGGGAAACGTGAACCCGCAGCTTCTCGCCGCCGTATTGGCGGAGGATCTGCACGCGATTAGGGGCTCATGAAGCTGTCGCACCTGGACCAGGCAGGCCGGGCCCGGATGGTCGATGTCGGCGACAAGCCGCTGCTGGATCGGACGGCGGTCGCCAGCGGGTCGATTCGGATGTCGCCGGAGGCGTTCCGGCAGGTGGCCGACCAGGCCGTCGCGAAGGGCGATGTCCTCGCGGTCAGTGAAGTCGCGGGAACGCTGGCGGCGAAGCGGACGGCGGAGCTGATCCCGCTCTGTCACCCGCTCGGTCTGGACCATGTAGAGGTGGAAGCCAGTCTGGCTGAAGCGCTGCCCGGCGTGCTCGTTCGGGCGAAGGTGCGGGCGGTCGGCCGGACCGGTGTGGAGATGGAAGCGCTGACGGCAGTCGCGGTCGCTCTGCTGACCGTGTACGACATGGTCAAGGCGGTCGACGGGAGCATGGTGATCGAAGATGTGCGTCTCGTGGAGAAGCAAAAGGCTCCGCGCCGTGATTGACGGGCGCTTGATGCCGGTGCTGCATGCTTGATTCGCAGGAAGTCGACGAACAGGGGAGGATTATGCAGACGAAGACTCAACGTTTGATACTGCGCGGCGGAATTCTCGTGCTGGCCGCTCTGCTCGTCAGTACTGTGGGCGGATGGGCCGGCGGCACGACCACCGATGCTGAGCGTGCGCCGGGTTCGGGCACCGAAGTGCTCGGTGAGCTGCGGTCGCTCCGGCAACAGCTGGACGCAAAGCAGGGCGAGCTCGAAGTCGCCCGGCTCCAGCTTGACCGCGTCGATGCCATCATGCAGTACTCCACCCACTACCGGCTGCCCGCCGACATGGCGACGGCCGTCTATGACGTCGCGCTGAGCGAGGGGATCGATCCCGGCCTGGCCTTCCGTCTGGTGAAGGTCGAGTCCGGCTTCAACCCGCGTGCCATCAGCCACGTTGGGGCGATCGGTCTCACGCAGGTGCTGCCCAGCACGGCGCGGCTGTACGAGCCCGGGCTGACGACGCAGCAGCTGTATGACCGTGATACCAACCTGCGGATCGGGTTCCGTTACCTGCGGGACCTGCTGGACCGCTATCCCAGCAACATGGAGTTGGCGCTACTGGCCTATAACCGTGGCCCGGCCAAAGTCGAGCAGCTGCTGGGTGCCGGTCGCGACCCCGCGAACGGCTATGAAACAGAAGTTATGAAGGGATTCCGGCACCACTAACCTCGGGTGCCGGCCTGATCACCGGCCCGGAATCAGCAGGACGTCTCCGGGCCGGATCACACTCCGCATCGTCAGGTCGTTCGCCTCCAGCAGGGCCATCAACCCGATGCCGTGCTGGCGGGCGATGCCGCTGACCGTCTCGCCGGGCACGACGCGATGGCGGGTGCCGTCGGTGCTGGCAGTGGTCGTCCGGTAGCGCGAGGAAACGCGGCGCATCCGTGGTTCGGGTGGGTTGCTCCAGGCCCCGCGCGGCACTACTCGCCCGCTCATCGGCACGATGACGCGCTGGCCCACGCGCAGGGCATGCGAGCGCAGGTGCGGATTTGCCGCCTGCAGCATCGTGACGGTCACCTTGTAGCGCTCCGCAATCCCCGACATCGTCTGGCCGACCGTCACGTAGTGGTCGACAAACGTGATGCGCTCGTTGACAGGTAGATCGGCGTACCGTTCTGCAACGGTCGCTCCCCTTCCCCGCGGCACACGCACCACCACGCCACGTCCCGGCGGCGTAATCCCGCGCACGAACTGCGGGTTGAGCTCGAGCAGCGCGGCAACCGACGTATCCGCCAGGCGTGCCAGCACGTCCAGGCCGGTCGCGTCGGGGACCGACACTTCATCGAAGACCAATGGCGGCAGGCGCTCGATATCCGTGAAGCCGTAGCGGTTGGGCTGTTTGGCGATCAGGGCCGCCGCGATGAGCTTTGGCACATAGTCGCGGGTTTCCCGGCGGAGGTTGCGGCGGTCCGCGATCTGGAAGAACGTCTGATCGTCCACCGTGTCCGGCTCGCCTGGCAGACGCCGGATCTCCCGCTCAATGCGGCCGGCGCCGGCGTTGTAGGCCGCCGCCGCCAGGTACACGCTGCCCAGCCGCTGCACCAGATCCTGGAGGTGGTTGACCGCGGCGTCGGTCGCTTTGAAGGGATCACGCCGCTCGTCTACCCAGGGATCAATGACCAGGCCGTAGCCCCGTCCCGTCGACGACATGAATTGCCACATTCCCGCGGCGCGGGCGCGGCTGACGGCGGTATTCGACAAGCCACTTTCAATGAGCGTGAGATACACCAGATCCTCGGGCAGGCCCCGGGCGCGCAGCCGTTCTCGAATCATGCCTTCATAGCGGCCGAGTCGTGACAGCCAGATCGTGAACCGATCCCGCGCATCGAGCTGGAAGAACTCCAGGTACTCGAGCACACGGCGGTTGCCCGCAAAGTTCGAGACGTCGATGTCGAACGTGGCGGTCGCGTCGCTGCCGAACAGGTTTTGGGCCTCTTGGCGCACGTCCTCGCCCCGCACCGCGACGTTGGTACGCGGCGCGGAGAGTGAATCGGGCGTCCGCTCGTGCAGACTGTCCAGCGCCGACTGATCGGCCGCAGAGTCCTGCTCCACGGTCGCCAGCGCCGTGCCAAGCTGCACCGCCGAGCTGTCGCGCGTGGTCGCACCAGCCGCCGCCGTAACGGGAGCGGGTGGAATATGTGCGCCAGCACAGCCGGCCAGCGCCGCCGCCGCCGCCGCCGCGCCCATCATCGAGAGCCAGAATGTCGTCGGTCGTCTCATCGTGTCGCCAGATAATTCCCGAGTAAACGGTTCGTCGCATTCAACACTGCAAGCGCCGCGCCGCGGGGCGGATCGACTTCGGTCAAACACGATCCCACGAGCCGCGTCACTTCCTCCGCGCGCGCCGACAGCGAAACGATCACTACTGTGGCATCGAACGCACGTACCGCTTTTACGCCCAGCAATTCGAACGTGAGACGAGGGCTTACCGCCTGCTCCAACGCGTTCACGGCGGCCACCGCGCAGCAGCGCAGCTCGCCGGTTTGGGACGATACGCCGTCGGAGGAGCCCTCAAACCGACGACCATCAGACCACGTCAGCACCACCTTGGCGCGACAGCGGCCATTTGCAAGCCGCTGAAAGCCAAACTCCTGAAATCGCAGGCGCTCGTCAGGCACGGGCGCAACCTCAGTCGAACCGAACTTCGATCTGCTGCTTGACGCCAGACTCCTGCGCCGCCTCCACCACATCGACTTCGAGCCGGGGACGCCCCTGCGCGTCGCGCTCGGCTGAAATCACGAGGATCAGTCCGCTCTCGAATTCCACCTTGATATGCCGCACGTCGGAGCGCACCGTGACATGTTTAACCGCCTCACCCCGGAGCCGCGTCACCGCTCCGACGACACGCCGGAGATCCTGCAGGTCCGCGGTACTCATGCCAATCGCTCCGCCAGCAGCTGGGAGAGCGCCGTGTCGGGAATCCGCTCTGCCTGGATAAACAACGACGACTTCGAGGTGGCCTCCAACGGATACGGCGTCCAGAACGAGCGACGCTGACCCGGGAGCGGCTCAGACGCGACAGCCGCCCGAAACGACAATACCAGCTGCCAGGCGGCCGTATTGGCGCGCCGCTCGGCGACCGCATCCACATGCCAAACCTGGTCCCCGTGCGCAATCACCCGCCATGACATGGCTCACCTCGAGGCCGGAAAGGGCGCAAAAGGGGCCCCAATATGAGGCTTAGATGCTTCCCGGTCAATAGTTTAGAGTGTTTTAGTCGTCGCGGGTGACGTACGCCCGGAAGCGCGTCGCCAAGTCTCGCGTGACTGGTCCGGAGACGCCTGTGCCGATCGCACGCCCGTCCAGCTTCGAGATGCCGATGACCTCGGCGGCGGTTCCGGTGAGAAACACTTCGTCGGCGGTATAGAGGTCGTAGCGATTCATCGGCAGCTCTTCCACGCCATATCCCGCTTCGCGGCCCAGCTCGATCACGGTGTCGCGCGTGACCCCGCGCAGGATGCCTGTGTACGGCGGAGGTGTCTTGAGTGTGCTGTTGGACACGGCGAAGAGATTCATGCCGCTCGCCTCCGCCACATATCCGGCCGAGTCGAGCATGATCACTTCATCGACGCTGGCCGCGATGCCTTCGACCTTGGCAAGGATGTGGGAGAGGTAATTCAACGATTTAACACGCGGAGAGAGGGATTCGCGGTGATGAATCGGTGTCGCGGCCGTCAGCGCGGTCAGCCCTTTTTCATAGCGGTCCTGCGCCCACAGCTTGATCGTATCGAAGATGCAAAAAACCGTCGGCTTCACGCATTTGCGTGGATCCAGGCCGAGATCGCCGACTCCGCGCGTTACCACCAACCTGATGTAGCTGTCCTTGATGCCGCTCTTCTCGACCCCTTCCTCGACCATACGCGCCATCGCGTCGCGCGCGACGGGGATCTCGAGCCAGATGGCCTTCGCGGATGCATACAGTCGATCGAGGTGGGCATCGAGGCGGAAGACGCGGCCGCCGTAGGCACGGATGCCCTCGAATACGCCGTCACCATACAGGAGGCCGTGGTCGAATACAGAAACGACCGCCTTGTTGCGGTCGAACCACGTCCCATCGATCCACACGAGGGAGGGCATCGGACGGAATCTGCCTCCGATGCCCTCGCCTGACAACCGGGGTGCTAAGGCTTAGTTATCGACGCCGGCATCGTCATGGCCGTCGTGATTGTCGTCTCGAAAGGCGTCAATGGAGGCCTCGATCCGATCCCGGACCACGCTTTCATTCGGCTGGCCCTTGTTGGCGGATGCCGGATTCACGAGTGCGGTGCCGCCGGCGTTCAGGAACCAATTCGCGATGTCGATCCGCAACGTGAGGCTGGCCGGCTGGCCGTCGGCCACCGTAAGTGGCGGCGAGAGCAGGACCTCCTGACTCGCATCGAGGTCGGACGTGAAGACGAAATCGCTCCGCGTACCGGCCTGACTGTACGTCCCCGTCACGCGGATCGAGACACCATCGAAATCCGGATTCGCGGCGATGAAGGCTGCGTCGTCCGACGACTCCGGTTTGTGGATCTTGAACTCCAGCTTGTCGTACATGCCGGCCGGCGCGTTTACCGAGACGACGGTCTCGGTTGCGGTAGCGCCGAGCGGCAGCGCGACGAGCGTGGAGCCCGTCTCGAACTCTTCGCAGTCGTTGTTGCCTTGGACCGAGTCACACGCGGCAGCTTCGACGCGCTTCAGCTCGATTTCCCGCAACACGATTTCGACGCTGCGCAGAATGATTGTGTCATTCCCCTGCACGATGATGGTGCTGTCACCGGCGGTGATCACGGCTGGAGAGCCCGTCACGGCGGCGACACCCGCGCTGGCAACCGGCGCGCCCGGGCGGACCGAAGACATGGCGAGACTGAGACGGCCGCCGGTGTTGTCCGTGCAGGCGGCAAGCAACACGGCAACCAATGGCGTGGCTATACGACAGATCCTGCGATTCATGAACGCCTCCCTGGAAATGTTCAGAGCGAACAACGTGTATGCGTCACCAGGAAGGCAATCGATGTACCACTCGGAAGTCGTTGCGATGGAGTGAGTTTCGTTTATGAAGGCCCTTCACACTGACTCGCTACGGACGCTACTGCCTCGAAACGAGGCGCTCGGCGGCACGCACCGCGCCGATCTTGCGATACAGGACGACCGCGCGCTCCTGCGCGGCACGCGCCCCGTCGTCATCGCCGCTCGCGGCAAGCGAGATGCTGAGATCGCGCTCGATATCGGCAAGCGTGTCGGTGCTCCCGTACTCGGTCGCGAGCCGAGCGGCCCTCTCCAGCCAGGACACCGCCGCCGAGTAGTCGCGTGCCGAACGCGCGACGGCCGCCTGTACGCGCCAGACCTCGGGCAGTCCTGCCTGGAGTCCGATCCGGGTGTAGCGGTCTTCCGCCCGCTGGAGCTCGGCGCGCGCGAGCGCGGGATCATCGAGCGCCACGTGCAGCTCCGCTCGGCCGGTCGAGGCGAGGGCAACCAGTTGCTCGTCGCCCGCCTGTGTCGCCAGGCGGACCGCCTCCTCCGCTGCACCGAGTGCCGCACGCGGATTCCCCTGGTCCCGCAGGCTGATGCCGATGTTGTGGTGTGTCTCGGCGATGCCCCGGACATGGCCGACCTGCTGGTAGGCGACCAACGCCAGCCGGTAGTTCGCGAGCGCAATCTCGTGATCCCCCCGAATGTTGGCCAGAATGCCGAGGTTATTGAGGCAGCGGGCCTCTGTGGTGTGATCGGCCAGCGCGCGGGCCATCTCCAGGGCGGCAGTAAAGTGACGCTCGGCCTCGTCGATGTCGCCGTGGCGCAGGGCGATCAAGCCCTGGTAATTCCGGGCGCGCAATTCGGCATGCCGCTCGCCACGCGTCCGCGCAACCGCGCGCGCAAGCTCCGCCCAGTGCACGGCCGCGTCGTGATCCCCGAGCCGCCCATAGGCTTCGGCGGCGAGCAGCGCTGGTCGCGTCCGGCCCTCGCGTACCGTAGCCGGCAGCCGTTCCAGCGCCTCCAGGACGTCACGATGCCGGCCCGCTGCAGCGAGACGCTCCAGCTCTTGAAACAGAGCCGACTCGTCGGCCAAGGGGCGCTCCACCATCACCAGGCCAAAGCGTACTCGGTGAAGGTAAGGATGTTGGCATCGATCTCGTCCAACTCCTCGAACTTGACCGAGCCGACGCGGAACCAATCCACAGTCGGTCCCTCGCGCCGCCAGACATCCAGGACATGCTCGATCGTGCTGTCGGCGGCGTTTTGAACGCCGTCGTCATTGAAATCGTGATTCGCATGCAGGTATTCGATCTTGAGGCGGGCCGGATGATCCGGGCTGAACTGCAGTCCGGCGGGCTCGAACTCAAACTTGAAGAGCGAGCTGTCAACCGTGACCGTGATGAGGATCGAGTCCCCCGTCTGGAACGCCGAGCCGTCCGGTTTGCGCAGCAACCCATCACCGGGGACCTCGAAGCGCAAAAACTCCTCCCCCGTGTCCGCGGGATTGGCGCCGCGATAATTGAAGTGCAGCTCGCGGCCGTCGCCGACTTTGGCCCAGAAGCTGTCTCGCATGGCGACCAACGGCGGCGCCAGCGTGTCTTGCCGGATGATGTGCAGCTGCGTATTCGGCACCCCGATGGGCACCGAGCTGTCGCTGCATCCTAGGAGTACCGCGGCGCAGCATACCACGAAGAATCGATGTATCACGAAGGTCCCCGTGAGAGAGGTTCGGGCGGAATCCCCTGCATGGCCCAGACCAGACGGCCGCGTTGCCACGGCGGCACTTGCACGACGCGCGCTGAACCATCCCGCGTCAGTTGACTCACTCCGAGCCAGCATCCTCGGCGCCGGTTTCTCCACCGTCGAGCAGGCGCTGGAGGCGCGAGCGGGAAATACCCAGCCGGCGCGCTGCCTCGGAGCGATTGCCCCCGGTCGCGTCGAGCATCGCCCGTGCTGCCGCCCGGACGATCTCGTGCAGACTCGCCGGGAACGGCAGCGCTCCGGTGGCGGCGACCGGGGCGTCGCCCGGCGTCAGCTCACGGAGGCTCAACTCGCCCGGGGGCGAGAGCAGCAGCGCGCGCTCGATAGCGTTCCGCAGCTCGCGCACGTTGCCGGGCCAGCTATGCGCGAGCAGCGTGCGCCGCACATCTGGCTTGAGCGACGGCTCCGCCAGTCCGTATTGGGCGCTGAACTTCCGCAGGAACGCCTCAGCGAGCAGCACGACGTCGTCGCCACGTTCGCGCAGCGCCGGGAGACGGAGGCTGACGACGTTGAGCCGATAAAAGAGGTCTTCGCGGAACCGGCCCTCGCGCACTTCCGCCCCGAGGTCGGCGTTGGTGGCCGCGATGATGCGGACGTCCACGCGGCGCGTCGTAGTCGCGCCGAGGCGTCGCGTCGTTTTGTCTTCGAGCGCGCGCAGCAGCTTCGATTGCAGCTCCGGCGCCAGGCGGTTGATCTCGTCGAGGAGCAGGCTGCCGCCGTCGGCCGCCTCGAACAGCCCCGGCTTGGCGGTCTTGGCGTCCGTGAATGCTCCGCGCTCATGACCGAAGAGCTCGCTTTCGAGCAGCTGCGCCGGAATGGCGGCGCAATTCAGCGCGACGAATGGGGCTGCGGCGCGTGGGCCGCCGTAATGCAGCGCCCGCGCGAGCAGCTCTTTTCCGGTCCCGGTCTCCCCGGTGATGAGGACCGTGGCATCGGCATGCGGGAGCACGCGTGCGGCACGTTCGAGTGTGGCGCGGATTGCGGGACTCGCGCCCACGATCTCGCGGAAGGCGTGCGCCTGGGCTTCCAGCTGGGCGAAGGCGCTCCGCGCCAACGCGGCACGACGGCGCGCGACGCCGGCCGTGACGACTTCCCGGAGCGCGTCGCGATCCTCAGGCAGCGCGAAGTAGTCGGCGGCTCCCGCGGCGACGACCTGCGCGGCGATCCGGTGAGTGGCGGCGGCACCCACGGCGACAATCGGGACGTCGGAGGGGACGGCTAGGCCGGCGACGAACGCTGGCAGACCCGACTCCGCACCCCCGGCAGCGAGCAGAATCACGGCGGCGCCCGGCGGAGGGGAGTCTCCCTCGGCCGGGCGCCACTCCACGAGCGGGACGGCCAGCTCGTCAGCCAGGAGCGGCCAGAAGTCGCCGAATGACTCGGTCAGGCGGACGAGGAGGAGGGCGGTCTCGGGTGTCGTCACACGTAGGATGGTGGTTGGCGTTGTATGAAAGGGTGATGAAGAACCGGTGTGAGTCAATGAGGCGGCTGGGGATCGAACCCAGGACCTACGGATTAAAAGTCCGTTGCTCTACCAACTGAGCTACCGCCTCGGGTGGCCGAAAGATAGTGACCCGAGTTAGGTTTTGCCGCGCATGATCGGCTCCAGCGCCAATCCCATTTCCAGCGTTTCCGATACCGCCCGTTGGGTCGCGATGTACCGCGCGATGGAAAGCGAGCGCCCCGACGCCCTGTTCCGCGATCCGTACGCCCGGCGACTCGCGGGCCCGGCCGGCGAGCAGATTCTCGCGTCGATGCCCCAGGCCCGGCGCTGGGCCTGGCCGATGATCGTCCGCACCGCCGTCATGGACGAAGTCATCATGCGTCTCGTGACCCAGGAAGGCGTCGACACGATTCTCAACCTCGCGGCCGGGCTCGATGCGCGCGCCTATCGTCTGGATCTCCCCGGGCAGCTGCGCTGGATCGACGTAGACCTCGAAGGAATCCTCTCCTACAAGGAAGCGGCGCTGGCGGGGGAGCGGCCGCGCTGCCGGGTGGAATTCGTTCGCGCCGATCTCACCAACCAGACGGCGCGGCGCACACTGTTCCAGCGCGTCGGCGCGCAGGCCAAACGCGCGCTCGTGATCGCGGAAGGACTGCTCGTCTACCTCACCCCCGAAGACGTCACCGCGCTCGCGACCGATCTCGCCGCGCAGCCCGCCTTTCGGTGGTGGCTGATCGACCTTGGCTCGCCGACGCTGCTCAAGTTCTTGAGCCGCACCTGGGGCAATCAGCTCCGCTCGGGCAACGCCCCCATGATCTTCGCTCCGGCCGAAGGGACTGCGTTCTTCGCTCCGACAGGATGGGGCGAGGCCGAATATCACGCGATTCTCGACGAAGCGTTACGGCTCAAGCGCGCGCCGAGAATGTCATGGGTGTGGAGACTGCTCGGTCTGTTCGCGTCAAAGCAACGGCGCGCGGAATTCAAGCGCTTTTCCGGTATCGTGCTGCTTCAACACCAACCTTAGGAGACCTTCGTGACCCTGCGGCGTGTTTGCTGCTTCTTCGTCATCATCGCCGGCTGTACCCGTCCGAAACCCGCCGCCCCACCCGCTCCCAACGTCGTCACCATCACGGCGACCGATTACGCGTTCGGCGGGCCCGACGCGATCCCGGCCGGTCTGACGACGCTCCGCATGGTCAATACGGGTCACGAGCCCCATCAGGCGGTCGTCGCCGGTGGGCCGGGCAAGTCGTTCGTCGAGCTCGAGGCCGCCATGATGAAGGAAGGGCCGCTCCCCGAGTGGTTGACCATCCCGATCGGCGCCGGGGTCGTCGTGAGCGGCGACAGCTCGATCGTCACGGCGAACCTGTCACCCGGGAACTACTTGATCCTGTGCCTCATCCCCAGTCCCGACGGCACGCTGCACGTGGCGAAGGGCATGAGTCGCCGCCTCATCGTCACGGTGGCGCCCGCGGGCGCCGTCGCCGCACCCGAGCCCAAGGCTGACGTCACCATCACCCTCACCGATTACAGCTTCACCACGTCCACGCCGCTGACCGCGGGCACGCACACCATTCGCGTGGAGAACAGCGGGGCGCAATTACACGAGCTCACCATCGAGCGGCTGGCCCCCGGCAAGACGGTCGCCGACTTCCGGCAGTGGGTCGCGGGCGGGATGCGGGGCATGCCTCCGGTGGAGCCGGTCGGCGGTTTTGCGGGACTGGACACGGGCAAGGTCGGCTGGGTGACGATCACGCTGACGCCGGGCAACTATCTCCTGAACTGCTACGTGCCCGACGCCACAGATGGGAAGCCGCACTTTGTGCATGGGATGGTGGAGCAGATTACTGTACGCTAATCGACGGTAGATACGACGACGGTAAGAAAAGCGACGGTAGAAAAAGCGACGGTAATCGTACCGTCGCCTCTTCTACCGTCGTTTGTTTTACCGTCGTCTCATCTACCGTCGTCGTCTCTACCGTCAGCTTTTCAGAACACCCAGTGCACGCCGAGCTGTGTCTGCTGCGGATCGCCGAGGCCGCTGCGGAGCGTGCCGTCGAAGTTGAACAGTAGACCGCCGTAGGTCGGATCGCGGAAGTTCTCGTTGCCGAGCACGTTGAACACCTGAGCAATGAGTTCGACGCGACCGTTGCCGACGTTGAACGGCCAGGTCAGGCCGAGATCCCACGAGAAATAGCTGTTGTCTTTGCGGAGCGTGTTCCGGGGGAGAATCGTCAAGTTGGGACAGACCCGGTCGCCTGGCACGACCGCGCGTTGCCCCGAGCCCTGGTTGTTCGCCCCGCACTTTTCCGACGTGGGTTGGGCCGAGTAAATGCTCAGCCGGCTGTCCAGGAACAGACCGCCCCCAATGTGCTTCATGAACCAGCCATTGAAACGGTGCCGCTGATCGCGATCGCTCCAGTTGTACTCCGGCGCGAGATTATCGGCTCTCACGTAGCGGAAGGTGAACGGGTCGCGCTCGTTGTCGTCATCCGCCTTATCGAACGACAGCGTGTAGTTGACCTGGAACTGGAAATTCGGGTCACGGACGCGTTTCACGCCGATGGTGACGCCGTTGTAATTCGATTTGGCGGTCGACTCCACGGTCGTCAGCGTCCCGACTCCATTCGAGTCGGCGGGACTGGTGAGTTTCGAATGCCATGGAGATCCGAACGCGGCGTCATTTCGGTCGACAAACCTGGTCAAGTGAACGGTCCGCGAGTGCTCATAACTGATCGAAGCACCCAGATCATTGCCGACCTGCCACTCGTAGCCGATACTGGCGCTCAGCGTCCGCGGGTTCTGGAAGTTCTTGTCGAACACAAACACGTTCGGATGATCCACGGCACTGGGCGCGACATTGTCCGGAAGCTGCGCATCGAATGCCGGTACCGGGGGGAAGAAGCTGGCGTGGAAATAGCTCATCCCGACCGACCCGTTCGTGCTGCGGGTGGAGGCCAGATTCAACCCCGGAATACGCGCGTAGTAGATACCCGCGCTCCCGCGCAGCACGCGACGGCCGTCGCCCTTCGGATCGTACGCAAATCCAAACCGCGGCTGGAACATCTTCTTATCCGACGGGATCGTGCCGTCGGATGGGAACACGCTGGTCACACCGCCAACGGTCCTGGTTTGGCCGATGAACGGTGCGAAGAAGACCTGGGACGGCGGCGTGATGGGATCGGCCTCGATCTGCGCTTCCCACCGCAGGCCGTAGTTGAAGGTCCAGCGGCTGTTGGGTTGCCACGTGTCCTGGAGAAAGAGGGCGTAT
>DATLXS010000065.1:0-5439 GCA_035575675.1 Gemmatimonadales bacterium | reverse complement strand
GCGCCCGCCAACGAAATGAGTAGCATCACGCCCAGGCCGCTGCGGATGCCGCTCGAGGCATACATCAAAACGACGATCAGCACGACGTCGGTGACGACGTGCAGCGTGAGTTGAAGGTTGAAGTACGCCGGCACCTTCCGCAGCACGACGTGAAACACGACGGCTAGCGTCAGATAGATCCCGCTCGAGTAGATATACGCCACCATGTCGTGGCTGCCGAGGCTGAGCGCGTCACCGAAAATCAGGGCTGCGAGCAGGAAGATCGCTGCCACGGCGATGCGGTAGAAGTTGAAGTACCTGAGCGAAACCCAGAACGAGTCCGCTACGGCACCCTCCTGCGGGAGCAACGACAGGCTGAACATCGCCGAGGCCGCCATGACCGTCCTCAGGTCGCGCCGAGCCGGCGGTGCTCTTCGCTGCAGAAGAAGCGGCCGGCGGCTCCAAGGGCCTCGCTGCGCGGGATATTGACCCCGCAATGCGCGCAAGGAACCATCGCCTCGGCCGGGGGCGGTGCGGAGCGCTGCCGGCGCTTGCGGGCAAGACCGGTCAACACGAAGTAAACGACGACTATTGCGATGACGAGAAGGAGGAGCTTGCTCACGCTGCAATGGCTTGCGGCCTGCGCCGCGGCTCGCGACAAGGCGCCATTATACCGGCGCGGGGCGAGAGGACGGTCGGGTCGGGAGGCTGGTCGGGGTGACCGGATTCGCTCGACTGGCTGGAGGCGTGTGACGAAGCCACGAGGTAATTTGGGTGATGCAGTGGTTGGGTGATTGGGTAACGATAATCGCCTAATCACTTAATCACCGCATCACGTGTCTTTCATCGCGCCAGACTCGTGCCGCCTCGACAAGTGTCCGCGCCCGGTTTACGTAGAAATGCTCGCGCACAACGCGCGAGTAGGCTGCCTCGGCAATGGCACGGCTCGCATTGAAGTTCGCGAGGTAATACCGGATCTTGGCGACGCAATCATCGAGATCCAGGAAGTCGGCCCATTCCACGCCCGGTATGAAACTCTCCGCGGCATGCTTTCTAACATCGCTCAGTAAAAAACCTCCACACGCCGGTACACCGAAGCATCTCTCGGGCAGACCCCAACTCTTCTCGCGTCCTATTTCGTTGCCGCCGTGGTACTTATCATCGCAGCCCGCGTGGTAGTTCAGGTTGATGCGGCTGGCCTGAATGAGTGCTCTTTGCTCGGCGCAACTCGGCGAGCCGTCCCGGAACGAGTAAACGATCCCCATGGCCTCCAGACGAGGCGCCAATTGTTCGAAGAATAGTTGCCTTTTGCGCATCTCCGGATAGCGCGCGGCGGAGATACGCCCGTAGAAGGAGACGTCGAACCTGTATCTGGACGGATCGCGCAGGGTTTCCAGCGTCGCATCGCCGAGGTGGTACTCGGTATCCCACGCCGCGTTCGGCAAGTAGACGATTTGCCGCGCGAAGCCCTGCGCGTCCTGCAAGGTATGGGTCGCGTAGATATTGAAGTAACGGAAGTGGCGCAGGGCCCACAAGCGCCAGGCTTTGTCGCCCTTGTGCGACGGACCGTCCCGGTTCCAGGTAATGACCGGCACGCCGGCGCGATTCAGCCGCCGGGTCAACCCCCACGAATGCAGAGGCTGCTTTATCGACTTGAACATGCAAAATAAGGCGAGCTCACAATCGACGAGTTCTCTGTCGTCGAGTTCCGCCGCGGCATGGAACACGCGATATCCGAGGCGCTGGAACGCCTCGGTCATCGGCGTGAAGTCCTGATAATCGACAATGACGTACTTTTGCATCTGGCGCTAGGTGGGCACCCTCGGCCTGGCGATTTCCGCCAGCAGCGAATCCACTGCCTGGACGATTGAATCTCTACCCCTGACAGGGTGAAACCCCGTTCGCTTCGACGACCCGGTTGCCTTCAGCCTCGATCCATTGGTAGTAGTATGATAGCGAGGCCTCGTTTCACACGCCCTCATCGTTGGGACCGCCTTTCGCGCGATGCGGACACTCCGGAGGTCACTAATGGCGGTCCGACCCGTCGTGGCGAATCTCGTCCTGCTCTGCGGGTCACTATTTGTGACCTTCGGCATCCTCGAACTCTCCTTGCGGGTGATTTACCCTGCCCCCATCCGTTTCCTCTATCCGCAGGAGTTCTACGACTTCGACGCGGAGATGGAACATGTGCTGCGGCCCGGACAGACCGCGTTCACTCACGATCACCCGGTGCGGATCAACTCCTTGGGCCTTCGCGACCGCGAGATCACGCAACAGCCGGGACCGGGAGCTTTGCGCGTTCTCGCACTCGGCGATTCGCAGACCTTTGGCGCCGGCCTTGCCCTCGCTGACACCTGGCCGAAGCAACTCGAGCGAGTGTTGCGAGGAGGCGTCGCCTCCTCGCGCGAAGTGGAGGTAGTCAATGCTGGGATTCCCGGTACCGATACCTGGCAGCATGAAATTCTGCTACGACGACTCCTCAAGATGACGAACCCGCAGGCCGTGGTGCTGGCGCTCTATGTGAACGACGTCGTGCCAGGCTATACCCCTCGACGAATCGGCGCGTCAGCGCCGACCAATACCTGGGACAAGCAGCTAGTCTACCTCCTGAAACGCAGCGCAGTGATTACCTGGACCTACTATCGTCTGTTCTTGCCTTGGTACACCCGCGGAGGGCCGGCGAGTACCATCGAGGAGGCCGTGTTGACGGGGAAGGTCGACGCGCGGGCCGAGCGCGGCTGGCAACAAGTGGATCGATCGCTCGCGGCCATGAAAGAGGCCTGTGATGCTCGCGGGGTGAGGCTACTCGTGGCCATTCTCCCTCGCCGCGATCAGGTATCCGGGATTCATCCGGGGCGTGCCTACCAGGAGCGGGCTCGTGCCACCTCCGAGGCTCACGGGATCGAGGCACTCGATCTCCTGCCGGATCTCTCCGCGGAGTACCGCACCAAAGGCGACGCGCTCTTCATACCTTGGGACGGGCATAATTCGGCGTCGGCAAACCATGTGATCGCAGAACGCCTCGCGCAGATGGCTCGGAGTTGGCACGCTACACCGGATGTTTCGCCGCGACCTGAGCGCGAGACACCTGCGCGACTGCGACCGCCAGCGCGATCAGGATCCGCCACCGGAAATTCGCCGGGACCGTCGCCATGACTGCCACCACCGCCAAACGCCCTAGGACGCGGCGTACCAGCGACACGGCTCAGAACGGGAAAACGACCGCGTAATCACCCAGGACAATTCAACCCTCGGATTGCAGCGCGCCAGCGAGCCGCCCCAGCTTCAGCGGCGAATTGATTCACCTATCCCTTGCAGCCGATCGAGGCAAGTGCGTTTGTGTTCGCCGACCTCGACGGCAACTGGTGGGAGGTCCGATCAACAGGAGACCTTCAAACATGAGACTGTTCATAGCATTCTTCACCTTTGCGATCTCGCTCGGGACTCTGGCGCAAGATACCTACCCGGCGAAGACCGTGCGGGTCATCGCCCCCGCGGGCCCCGGCGGAAATCCCGACGTCCTCGGCCGCATGCTGGGCGCGCGGCTTGCGGACATGTTCGGGAAGCCGTTCGTCGTCGAGAACGTCCCGGGGGCGGGCGGCGTCGTCGCGGCCGAGCTGCTCGCCCACGCAGCGCCTGACGGTCACGTGCTCCTGCTCGGCGATTCCGGCAATCTCGCCATCAACCCGGTGCTGCAACCCAAGCTCAACTACAGCCCGCTGCGCGATTTCGCGTTCATCACTGCGCTTGCCGCGCTGCCGACGATAATGGTCGCGCCTGCGTCGCTGCCCGCCAATTCGCTCGCCGAGTTCGTTGCGGCTGCGAAGGCGAAGCCCGGGGCGCTCAGCTACGGCTCGGCGGGCACCGGCTCGATCCACCACCTGACGATGGCGGTGTTCGCGTCGCGTGCGGGCATCGAGATGCTGCATGTTCCGTACAAGGGGGGCAGCGCGATGGTCACCGCGGTGCTCGCCGGCGAAGTGCAGGCAGGCTGGTCGGGTATTCCGAACGTGCTGCCGCACATCCGCTCGGGCAGGCTCAAGGCCTTCGCCATAAGCACGCCGCGGCGCTCGCCGAGCGCCCCAGAGGTGCCGACCGCGGCCGAGCAAGGCTTCCCCGGCTTCGACATCGCCACCGTGATCGGCCTGCAAGCGCGTGCCGGCACGCCGCCGGGGGTGATCGCCAGGCTGCAGGCCGCCGTGGCGAAGATCGTGCGCGAGCCGGCGTTCGCAGAGCGCATGACGGCACTCGGCATGGAGTTGAGGGAAGACGGCACCGAGAACTATCATCGCTTCATGCGCGAGGATCTCGCTCGCTACGCCGCTGCAGTCAAACAGACAGGAGTCAAAAGTGAATAAGCTCGACATCATCCGCACCGACGTCGTCGGCAGCCTCCTACGCCCCGCGCGCTGGAAGGAAGCGCGCTCAAAGCTTGACGGCGGGTTGATGGACCGCGATACCTTTGCCCGGGTGGAACTCGAGTGCATCCGGGACCATCTGCGCCTGCAGGAAAGCCTCGGACTGGATGTCGTAACGGACGGCGAGATCAGCCGTCTCAACTTTCAGGACAGCTTCGGTCTCGCCGTGAGCGGCTATGAGACGACGGCCGACACTGTGCAGGTGCACGAGAAACGCGCCAAGGGCGGAACACCACTCGCCCGCTGGGATATCCCGGACCTCGTCGGCCCCGGGACTCCGGTCGTGCATCGGCGCCCAGTTCAGCAAAAGTTGAAGCTCGCGAGAAACGTCCCTCTGGAGGAGTACCGCCGAGTCAATCCGCTGGCGAAGAAGCCGGTGAAAGTCTCGCTCATCGGCCCCGACCGGATACAGCAGCGCTTCGATGCGAAAGCATCCACGGCCGTTTACCCCACTATGGATCACTTCGTGGATGATGTCGTCGCGATCCAACGTGAGATGATCCGCGAACTGGTCGAAGCCGGCTGCCGATACGTCCACATCGACGAGCCGGGATACACAGCCTACGTCGACGAGCCGTCGCTCGCCGACATGCGCAAGCGCGGCCAGGACCCGGATCAGAATCTGACGCGCTCATTGCGCGCCAACAGCCGCCTGATTGATGGCTTTCCGGGCGTCACGTTCGGCGTGCACCTGTGCCGCGGCAACCAGCGCAGCATGTGGCACCGCGAAGGCACCTACGATGCCATCGCCGAGCGGCTGTTCAATGAGCTGCCATATCAGCGCTTCCTGCTCGAGTACGACAGCCCGCGCGCGGGCAGCTTTGCGCCACTGCGCTTCGTGCCGAAGGGAAAGACTGTTGTGCTCGGCCTGATCAGCACCAAGATGCCAGAGCTCGAATCCGTCGATGACCTGAAACGGCGCATCGACGAGGCGACGAAGCATCTGCCGCTCGAGCAGCTTGCGATCAGCCCGCAATGCGGCTTCGCCTCCGACGTGGTGGGCAACGAGATCTCCGAGGACGACCAGAAGCGCAAGCTCGAG
>DATLXS010000064.1:0-51152 GCA_035575675.1 Gemmatimonadales bacterium | reverse complement strand
CGACACGCTCCTCGGCGTAGATCGCGCCGCGCACATCGCCGCCGATGATGGCTTCGCGACTCACGACATCGCCCTCGACTTCCCCGCCCCGCGCGACGAGAACCTGCTTTGCCGCGCGCACTGTCCCGTTCACGGAGCCTTCGATTTTCACGACGCCGTCCGCCGAGATGTCGCCGATCACGCGCATTCCCGCGCCGATGATTGACAGCCCGGGGACGCCTTCACGGCCGGGCGCGGTGGTCCCTGCGCCCTTGTCGGAGAATACCGCCATCAGCTTCCCTCCTTCACGAGATCCAGCGGATCGACCGACTTGTTGTCGCGTCGAATCTCAAAGTGCAAGTGTGGAGCTGTTGATCGCCCCGAGTTGCCCGACAAGCCGATGACCTGTCCCGCCTGAACGTCGTCCCCCTCGGCGGCGACCAGCCGCGACATATGACCATACATCGTCTCATACCCGGACGGATGCCGCAAGAGGACGAACAGACCATAATCGGCATCATACCCGGCAGCGGTAACCGAACCACCCCCGGATGCCCGCACCGGGGTTCCAAGCGGCACCGCGATGTCGATGCCGGGGTGGGATTCGTCGACCACCCCTGGGCGCACCTGCCCACGCGTAACGAAACCCTGAACGTCCAGCGGCCAATGCGAGGGGATCGACGTGCCTGTCTCAAATCTGGTGCCGGCACCGGGGCGCGCGGCTCGAATCGCCACCGCACGCATCAACCCCGTGAAATCCGCATTGCGGGCGACGGTCCCGCCGGCGCCCGACCCGCCCGCGCCGGAACGGGTGACCGGGGGAGCTCTGACGCCCAGCATCTGGCGGAGCTCCTGATAGTTCGCTTCCGCGCGATTCAATGCGGACGCGAGCTGCTGGACGCGGCTGTTCTCGACCCGCAACCGCGAGACCTCGCGCTCGAGCCCCGGCACGCGCGCCGCGTTGCGCGAGATCGGTCCGGCGAAGGCGAAGAACAACACGACCAGGACGGCAATCGCACCGGCTCCCCACTCCCCCGCCATGAGCGCCCAGCGCGGGAGCCGATATTGTTTGGATTCGAGATCGCCGTCGGCGTGGACGACGATCGTCACGCCCCGCGTTGTCATCCGTCGAACGGCGCGCCGAGCATCAGCTCGAGCAGCCGCGCGAGATCGTCGTTCGAATAGAAGGACAGATGAATCTGTCCCTTTCCCTTGGCGCGCAGCGTGACCCGCACGTCGGTGCCGAGCCGGCGGCGCAATGCGTCTTCGACGCGCCGGACTTCGGGAGCCGCGCCGACGCCGCGTTTCATGCGCGGGCGGCGTTCGGGCGCGCGACCGCCACGCACGCGATCCTCCACTTCCCGAACCGAGAGGCCCTGGGCGACCGCCTCGCGCGCGAGGTTCGTGACGATCCGCAGATCCTCGATCGCCAGCAACGCGCGCGCATGGCCCACTGACAGCTGCCCCCCGTGCAGCATCTCCAGCACCACTTCCGGCAGTTTCAGCAGCCGGAGCGCATTGGCGACGGTCGAGCGGTCACGACCCACGGCATCAGCGACGTCTTGCTGCGCGAGTTTGAACTCAGCGATGAGCCGCTCGTACCCGCGCGCTTCGTCCACCGGCGACAGATCGTCGCGTTGCAGGTTCTCGATCAGCGCGAGCGTCAGCAGCGTGCGGTCATCGGCGTCGCGCTGCACGGCGGGGATGCGCTCCCAGCCGAGCTGCTGGCAGGCACGGAGCCGGCGCTCGCCGGCGATCAGCTCGAACGCACCATTGCCCCCCGGCGCCTTGCGCACGACGATTGGTTGCAGCAGTCCCGCCTGTTTGATTGACGAGACGAGCTCCTCGAGCGCTGTCGGATCGACGGTCTTGCGCGGCTGGAAGGGGTTCGGCCGAACATCCTTGATGGGCAGCTCCACCAGGCTTCCTTCTCGCTCTGCTTCTTCGCGAGTCGGGCCCAGCAACGCCTCGAGGCCACGGCCTAGGCGGCGTCTTCCTGCGGCGGTTTCCGTCATGCGGGCACCTCCGGGGGAGGTAGCGAGGGCAGCGATGCAATTGCGGGGAGGCTGGGCGACGGTGGAGCACCCTGCTCAACCCGGCGAATCAGCTCCTGCCCGACGGCCAGGTAGCTCTTCGCGCCGATCGATTGTACGTCGTACAGCACGATCGGTTTGCCAAAACTGGGCGCTTCGGCCAGACGCACGTTGCGCGGAATCGTCACAGAAAACATCCGGCCGCCGAAGTACTCCTTCGCTTCCTCCGCGACTTGCTTGCAGAGATTGAGGCGCGCGTCGTACATCGTCAGCAGCACGCCTTCGATCGCGAGCGCCGGATTGAAATTGCGCTGGACGAGCTTGACCGTGTTCAAGAGCTGCGACAGACCTTCGAGTGCGTAGTACTCGCACTGAATCGGAATGATGACGCTGTCGGCCGCGGTGAGCATGTTGAGCGTGAGCAGGCCGAGCGATGGCGGGCAGTCGATGATGACATAGCCGTAGTCGTCGCGCAGGTCCCGCAACGCTTCACGCATCCGGGTCTCGCGCGCACTTTGATTGACCAGCTCGAGCTCCGCGCCAACCAGGTCCTGCGTCGCCGGGACGACGTCGAGACACGGGAAGTGCACGTGGGGGAAGCGCGACTGCGCCAGCGGCGCACCGTCAATCAACGCGTCGTAGAGCGACTTGCGGATGCGATCGCGCTCGATGCCGACCCCGCTGGTCGAGTTGCCTTGCGGATCGGCGTCGATGAGCAGCGTCTTTCGCTCAGCAGTCGCAAGCGAGGCCGCGAGGTTCACGGCGGTCGTCGTTTTTCCGACGCCACCTTTTTGGTTGGCGATCGCGATTACGCGTGACATTATAAGTCGTTACGCATTAATGAGTTATATAGATCGTGAATTCAGATAAGTGGAATATACGACAGTTTCACGTGAAACGAAAGAGCGTAAGTTTCACGTGAAACTGCAACAAACACGCTTCTAGGCAACCCGCCGACGCCACCGCGTCGCCTCCAGCACCAGGTTGTGGAGGTCGCTCGGAGTCACGCCGGGCACTCGCGCGGCCTGCGCGAGCGAACTGGGGCGGACCCGATCGAGTTTCTGGCGCGCTTCAGTCGCCAACGTCCGCAGCTCGAGGTAGGGAAGGTCAGCGGGCAGGCTGAACGCAGCCAGTTCGGCGAGCCGACTTGCGGCCTCGCGCTCGCGGGCCAAATAGCCGTCGTACTTGATCTCGATTTCCGCGGCCATGATGGCCTCCGCCGACATCGCCCCGCCAACGCCGACGGCCGCGAACAATGCAGCGAGTGAGACTCCCGGCCGCTTCGCGATGACAGCCACGCGCGTGCTCTCGGCGATTGGCACCGGGGCCTGAGTCGGAGTGACCGTCGTCTCACGCGCGAGCTCCAACGCCGCCTCCTCGTCACCGAGACGGCGCTCCGCCGCTCGCAGCTCACCATCTGTCAGCAGACCCAGGCCCTCGGCGAGCGGAAGCAGGCGGCGCAGTGCGTTGTCCTGACGGAGCAGCAGCCGGAACTCAGACCGCGACGTAAACAGCCGGTAGGGCTCATCCACACCGCGCGTCACCAGGTCATCGACGAGCACGCCGATGTAGGCGTCGTCCCGGCCGAGTACGACCGGCTCGGCCCCGCGGATCCGGCGGACGGCATTGATGCCCGCGACGACGCCCTGGCCCGCGGCCTCCTCGTAACCAGTGGTGCCGTTGATTTGGCCGGCGAAGAAGAGGTGCTCGACGGTCTTCACCTCGAGCCACGGCGTGAGCTGAGTCGGCGGATAGTAGTCGTACTCGATCGCGTACCCTGGTCGCGTCATGTGGGCCCGCTCGAGACCAGGGACAGCGTGCAGGAACTCGAGCTGTACAGCGACGGGGAGGGAAGTGGAGAGCCCGTTGACGTACAGCTCACTCGTGTCGAGTCCCTCGGGCTCGAGGAATATCTGGTGGCGCTTGGCAGCCGGGAACTTCACGATCTTGTCTTCGACTGAGGGGCAGTAGCGCGGGCCGCGGCCGCTGATCGCGCCGCCATACAGCGCCGACTCCTTGAGGTGGCGCTGGATGATCTCCTTCAATTCCTCGCCGGCCCACGTGATCCAGCAGGGCACCTGGCGCGGCCGCTCGATCCGCTCGTGGACCGAGAAGCGATACTCGTCGCGGTCGCCGTCCTGCCGCTCGACCTTGCTCCAATTCACTGAGCGCCCATCGATGCGTGGGGGCGTGCCTGTCTTGAAACGCGCCACTGTAAGTCCACTAGTTTCAATGACTTGCGCCATCTCAACCGATGGCTGATCGCCTGCGCGGCCCGCAGGGATTTGTGTATCAGTGCCGAGATGAATGCGACCCCGGAGGAACGTACCGGCCGTGATGATGACGGCCCGGGCAGTAAAGCGGCGTCCGTCTCCCGTCTCGACCCCGGTGATCCGTGTGCCGTGGGAATCGAAGAGCAGATTTGTGACCATGCCCTGCATGAGCTCGAGGGAAGGGAATTGCTCGAGCAACGTGCGCACGGCGCGGCGGTAGAGCGTCCGATCGCACTGCGCGCGTGGCGCCCAGACTGCCGGGCCCTTGGAGCGATTCAGCATACGGAACTGGATCGTCGCGCGATCGGCGGCGCGGCCCATCAGACCGCCAAGGGCATCGATCTCGCGGACGACGGTACCCTTCGCGATGCCGCCGATGGCGGGATTACAGGACATCTGCCCGATTGTTTCGAGGTTGGAGGTAAGCAGAAGGGTGCGGGCCTGAAGCCGCGCGGACATCGCCGCAGCTTCGGTGCCGGCGTGGCCGCCACCGACCACAATAACGTCATAGTCCACCATGGTCCGAATAATACCGAGCAAGATCAGCAGACGTCGAGACGTCGAGGGAGACGCCGAGAGGCCGAGCGGCTGAGGGGCTATGAGGCGCGAGGAATCGGGAGCTTCCCGGCGGCTCCGCTGACCTTCCGGAGCAGACCATAGAGCGTCCGGCCCGTCTCGTCGGCCAGAGCTTCCAATCGGCCGAACTCGACTGGCGTGATGTACTCTAAGCTCTTCGCCATCCCAAGGACTGTCTCGATCTCAGCGAGCGATCCCCGCGCGATGTCCAGAAAGCGCCGTGAGTCTCGAGAACCGTATCGAGTATTTCCCTCGGCAATATTCAGCGGGACGCTGTAACTGGCACGTCTGAGTTGATCCGCCAGATTCGCTTGTTCGTAGTCGGGGAAGCTCTTCGATATTCTCACGCACTCAATCGCCAACCGCTCGGCGTGCTGCCACGCTTTGAGAGTCTTGTAGTGTGCCATGCGCCAACCTAGGCACCTAAGGCAAGAGGCACAGCATCGAAATTCCGCATGCCGTGCCTTTCTCTTGCCTCGCTCCTCAAAGCCCCTCAGGCCTCTCAGCCTCTGGGCGTCTCCCTCAGCCTCTCGGCGTCTACGCGGTCCGCACCCACCTCACCAGCTCTTTCAAGTTGGGCCGTTTGCCCGTCATCAGAATTCCGACCCTGTAGATCCTCGCCGCGATCCACGTCACTCCCAGTATCGACACCGCCAGGATCGCGAGCGACAGCGCAACGTCGCTCAGCGGTAGTGTCCCTGCCGCCCACCGAACCGGCATCGCGATCGGCGCGCTGAACGGAATCATCGACAGCGTCACCGAGAGCGTCGACCCAGGATCGTTCAACATGGCAAACATGCTGATGAAGGAGGCGACCAGCAGCATCATCACGGGCTGTTGAGCCTGGCGCGCTTCCTGTTCATTCGACGACATCGCCCCGACGGCCGCGAACATGGCCGAATAGAGAAAAAATCCGCCGAGGAAGTACGCAATGAAGATGGCGGCAGTCCCGCCCGTGACGTGCGGCATCTGGAAGATCTGGCCAGCCTCCGCCAGGCCCCGTTCGCCGATTATGCGGCGCCGCTGCGAGAGGAGGAGCCGCGTGGACACACCCCAGATCAGGAACTGGAAAATCGACACCGCCCCTACTCCCAGCACCTTGCCCATCAGCAGCTGGAATGGCCTGAGCGAGGAGATCAGCACCTCGACGATCTTGGTGGTTTTCTCCTCCAGAACGGAGCTCATCACGTTGATCCCGTAAATCAGGATCGACATGTAGAGGAGGATCCCCATGAAGTAGGCGAGCGAGAACGATTGCGCGGCGCTTTCACCGGTGACCTTGCCCCCTGCGATCTTCTCACTCTTGAGGTCAACGCCGAGGCGCGCCTTCGCAACGACGGCCGGGTTGACGCCCTCGCGCTCGAGCCGCGTCACGGTCACGAGCTCGCTGAGGATTCGATCCAGCGTCCCGATGGTAACGAACGAAGAGACGTTCGAGGCCCGGTACAGCGCCTTGCCGGAATCGGGGGTGGCGTCGCTGACGATGAGAAAGCCGTCGAGCTCCTTGTGGTCGACGGCCGCCATCAACGAATCCATCGTGTGGGGTGCGGCGGGGACCCGCACCGCGACGAACAGCGTGTCACGATCGAGGCGTTCGGTCAGGTTCGCACCGAACGTCGTCGTGGTCCCATCAACGACCGCAATGCGCTTTACGCCGCCTTTGCTCGCGAGCAAGCTGGGGAGCACGAACAGCGCCCCGAAGAACAATGGGCCGAGCACGACCATCACCCAGAACCAGCGCTGGCGCACGCGCTCCACAAACTCGCGCCGAATCACAGCCAGGATCCTACGCACTGGCCACCTCCGGACGCGTGGTGGGAGTCGCTGCGTCGGGCCCGACGAGGTCGATGAAGATCTTGTTCAGCGAGGGTTCGGCGAGCTCGAAGCGAGACAGGCGGGCCCCCGAGGTCACGAGCGCGCGGAGAACCTCCTGAGCGTCGGCTTGGGCCGCCAACTCGAGCTCCGCGAACTGGCCCGACGCGTCGGCCTTGGCCACGAGGCGCCGGTCGGCAAAGACCGCGTCGGCGTTGCCGCGGACACCGTCGAAGTTGACCAGGAGATTACGCCCGCCGTGCGTGCGCTTGATGTCGGACATCGTTCCGTCTACGAGCTTCTTGCCCCGGGCGATGATGCACACGTGGTCGCAGATCTTCTCGGCTTGCTCCATGATGTGCGTCGAGAACAAGATCGTCTTGCCCTGCGCGCGCAGCTCGAGCACCGTGTCCTTCAGGACCTGCGAGTTCACCGGATCGAGACCGGAGAACGCCTCGTCCATCACCAGCAGATCCGGGTCGTGCAGGATCGTCGAGATGAACTGGACCTTCTGCTGCATCCCTTTCGACAACTCGTTCACCTTGCGCATGCGCCAGTCGGAGAGCCCGAGGCGCTCGAGCCACGTCAGCGCCTTACTCCGCGCCGCGCGCCGGTCCACACCTTTGAGCTCCGCGAGGAACAGCAGGACGTCAAGCACCCGCATCTTGGGGTACAGACCGCGCTCCTCGGGCAGATAGCCGATCCGCGCCGAATGGTCGCGACCCGAGCCTTGCTCGCCAAACAGGCGGACGCTCCCGCTGTCGGGGACGTAGATGTTCAGAATCATCCGGATCGTGGTGCTCTTCCCGGCGCCGTTCGGGCCGAGCAAACCGTAGATGGTGCCGGGGGGGACGGTCAGCGACAACGCATCAACCGCAGTGTGTCCCGCGAAACGCTTGGTGACGCCATCAACAACGACAGGATCAGGCATGCGGGGAAACTATGAAGAAGGGAAAGCGACGCTAGGGTGAGGCGACGCTACAAGACTACGACGCTAGGACGCCAAACAGTTCGCCGGCTTTACGCACGGCCGTCACCAGGGCGTCGATGTCGTCGACGTCGTTATAGACGTAGAAGGACGCTCGGGCGGTCGCCGCGACTCCCAGGCGACGCATCAGCGGCTGAGTGCAGTGATGGCCCGCGCGAATACAGACGCCGTCCTTATCCAGGATCGTTGCGAGATCGTGCGGGTGAATGTCGCCGTACGTAAACGGTACGACGCCCGCGCGGTGATCCTGCGGCCCGTAGATCGTGACGCCTTCGATCTGTGACAGCCGTTCGATGGCGACGCGGGCCAGCTCCTGCTCGTGTGCGGATACCTTCTCCATCCCGAGTTGTTCGAGATAGGCGATCGCGGCCGCCAACCCGACTGCGGCCTCGACGTTCGGCGTTCCGCCCTCGAACTTGTGGGGGATCTTGTTCCACGTCGATCGATCGTCCCATACCCGTTCGATCATTTCGCCGCCGCCGTGGTAGGGTGGCATCGCTTCGAGCAGCGCCGGCTTGGCAATCAAGGCGCCGCTGCCCATGGGGCCGAGCATCTTGTGGCCTGAGAGCGCGTAGAAATCACAGTCGAGGACCTGGACGTCGACCCGGAGATGCGGGCTGGACTGTGCCCCGTCCACCACCGTCACCGCCCCCGCCGCATGGGCCAACTTGCTGAGCTGCGCGGCGGGATTCACGGTCCCCAGTGAGTTCGAGACATACGGAAAGGCCACGATCTTGGGGCCTGCCTCGAGCGCCCGCCCGAAGTCTGCCAGGTCGATCCGCCCATCCCTCGTGATCTCCACCATCCGGAGCGAGGCGCCCTTTTCCTGACACAGGATCTGCCACGGGACGATGTTCGAGTGGTGATCCATGGCGGTGACGACCACGGTATCACCGCCTGTGACGTTGGCCCGCCCCCACGACCCGGCGACGAGGTTGATGGACTCGGTGGTGCCGCGGGTGAATACCACGGCCTCCGTCGCCCAGGCGTTCACGAACCGCGCGACCGCGGTCCTCGCCGCCTCATAGGCTTCGGTCGCTGCGACGGCGAGCGTGTACGCGCCGCGATGCACGTTGGCGTTGTCGAAGTTGTAGTAGTGGACGATCGCGTCGATCACGCGCTGCGGCTTCTGGCTGGTCGCCGCGTTGTCGAGATAGACCAGACGCTGCCCGTTCTCTTTCTGCGCGAGAATCGGGAAGTCGGCCCGGATGCGGTGCGTGTCGAGCATCAGAAGTCTTGCGCCGATTCGGTGGTCACCGGCTCGGCGCTGTTCTGCAGCGCGGCGTGCAGGGCGTGCCAGGCGAGATTCGCGCATTTGACGCGGCTCGGAAATGCCCGGACGCCCGAAAATGCCGCGAGCTTGCCCGGCGCATTCGCGCCGCCCGCCAGCATGTCGCGAAAGGCCTGGAACATCGCCTCCGCTTCCGCCTTGGGTTTGCCCTTGACCGCTTCGGTCATGAGGGACGCGGACGCCTTGGAGATCGCGCACCCCGAGCCCTGCGGCATCTGAAAGCCGATGTCGTGGATCGTATCACCATCGAGCTGGACGTACAGCCGAATACGGTCGCCGCACAGCGGGTTGTTGCCCTCGGCCGTGCGGTTCGCTCCGTCCAGACGCTTGAAGTTCCGCGGATTGCGATTGTGGTCGAGAATGACCTGCTGATAGAGATCGCCGAGGTCGCTCATGACTCCGCCAGGCGACCCCGCACGATGGCGTCGAGTTGCGCGCGCAGCGGCGCCACCTCCATCCGGCCGAGGATCTCGGCGGCGAAACCATACGTCAGGAGCCGGCGCGCCTCGTGCTCGCCGACGCCGCGGCTCTGCAGATAGAACAGGGCGCGCGGGTCGAGCGGTCCCACCGTCGAGCCGTGCGTGCACTTCACGTCATCAGCGTAGATCTCGAGCTGCGGCTGGCTGTCGGCGTGCGCGTGGCCCGAGAGCAGGAGGTTGTTGTTCGTCTGCTTCGAATCGGTCTTTTGCGCGCCAGGACGGACGATGATGCGCCCGGTGAACACGCCGCGTGACGTGTCGTCGAGTACGCCGTTGAAGTACTCGTGACTCGAGCAGTGATCGGCGGCGTGGTCGATCGTCGTGTGATGGTCGGCATGCTGCGCGCCCGCGAGCAGGTACAGGCCGTTCAGGATCAGCGTCCCGCCGGGACCCGCCAGCACCGCCCCGATATCGTGGCGCGCCAGGGCGCCTCCGAACGCCACCGCATGAAAATTGACGGTGCTGTCGCGCCCCTGTTGCGTCTGCGTGGCGGCGACGTGATACGCTCGGGGACTCTCGCGCTGGACGCGATGGAAATCGACGCGCGCCCCGTCACCCGCGCTGATTTCCGTGACCGCGTTCGTCCAATACACGTCCTGCGTCAGCGAAGCGTAGGTCTCGACAATCGCGGCGCGGGCTTCGCGCTCGATCACAATGAGGTTGCGCGGATGGGTGACAACCTGTTTGCCGCTAGCCAGGAACAGCAGCTGGATCGGCTCCGCGATCGCCGCGTTGGCCGGCACGTGCACAAATGCGCCGTCGCTCACGAACGCGGTATTGAGTGCGGAGAACGGCCGGTCGTCGGTCGCGGCGTACTTGCCAAGATGCGCTCGGACCAGATCCTGGCGATGCGTTACGACATGGGCGAGGCTTTGAACGTCGTCGAGGAACGGCGTCGAGAGAGAGCGTTGAAAGAAACCGTCAACAAAGACAAGCCGGTATCCGGCCTCGATCATGAGAAACGGGCGGATCTCTGCGAGCGACGGAATGCGCGTCGGCGGCTTCGCCAGCTCGAAGGAGCCTTCGCTGAGCGGCGCGACGCTGGTGAAGCGCCACGCCTCCTGCTTCATGTTCGGAAACCCGAGCCTCTCGAAGCGCGCGATCGCGCCGTTCCGAACTTCCTTCAGCCAGTCTGGTGCCTCTGAAGCACCATTTCCTGCCCAGGCATTGTAGGCACCTACGATTCTCTCAACCGCCACCATTACGACACCATCGCCGCATCACGCAGCCAGTCGTAGCCACGGGCCTCAAGTTCCAGGGCCAAGTCGGGGCCGCCGGTTTTGACGATCCGGCCGTCCGCGAGGACGTGGACGACGTCCGGCGTGATGTAATTGAGCAGCCGCTGATAGTGCGTCACGATGAGAAATGACCGCGCCGGGCCGCGCAGCTGGTTGACCGCCTCCGCAACCGTCTTCAACGCGTCGATGTCGAGTCCCGAATCGGTCTCATCGAGAATCGCCAGCCGCGGCTCGAGCACGGCGAGCTGCAGGATTTCGTTGCGCTTCTTCTCGCCGCCGGAGAACCCTTCGTTCACCGGCCGGTTCATCATCGCGTCGTCCCAGCCGATCGCTTTGACCTTCTGCTCGAGGAACTGCAGGAAATCGATCGGATCGAGCTCCGCTTCTCCCCGCTCCCGGCGCAGCGCGTTCAGCGCCGAGCGCAGGAAATAGGAATTCGTGATGCCGCGAATCTCGACCGGATACTGGAACGCGAGGAAGACACCGGCACGCGCACGCTCCTCGGGTTTCATGCCGAGGAGATCCTTGCCCTCGTACGTCGCACCACCTGCCAGCACGGTGTAGGCCGGATGCCCGGCGAGCACCTGCGCCAGCGTGCTCTTGCCCGATCCGTTCGGTCCCATGATCGCGTGGACTTCGCCGGCGCGAATCGTGAGATCGACGCCCTTGAGGATCTCGTTGCCCGCAACGGACACGCGAAGGCCTTTGACCTCGAGCAATGCCGTTCCCTGCTTCACCCCACGCTCCCTTCCAGGCTGATCCCGAGCAACCGCGTCGCTTCGACCGCGAATTCCATCGGCAGCTCCTTGAACACTTCCTTGCAGAAGCCGTTGACGATCATCGACACCGCGTCCTCGGCCGACAGGCCGCGCTGGCGCAAATAAAAGATCTGGTCTTCGCCGATCTTGGACGTCGACGCTTCGTGTTCCATGATCGCGGTGCTGTTGCGCACGTCGATGTAGGGGAAGGTGTGCGCGCCGCACTTGTCGCCGATCAGCATCGAGTCGCATTGCGAATAGTTCCGCGCCCCCTCCGCACCTTTCATGATCTTCACGAGCCCGCGGTATGTGTTCTGGCCGCGGCCCGCGGAAATGCCTTTCGACACGATGGTCGAGCGCGTGTTCTTACCGAGGTGAATCATCTTGGTGCCGGTGTCGGCCTGCTGCTTGTGACTCGTCACGGCCACCGAGTAGAACTCACCGATCGAGTTGTCGCCCTGCAGAATGCAGCCGGGATACTTCCACGTGATCGCCGAGCCGGTTTCCACCTGCGTCCACGAAATCTTGGAATTCGCACCGGCGCACTTACCGCGCTTGGTGACGAAGTTGTAGATCCCGCCCTTTCCCTCTTCGTCGCCCGGATACCAGTTCTGGATCGTCGAGTACTTGATCGTCGCCCGCTCGAGCGCGACGAGCTCGACGACCGCCGCGTGCAGCTGGTTCTCGTCGCGCATCGGCGCCGAACACCCCTCGAGGTAGCTGACGTAGCTCCCTTCGTCCGCGATGATGAGCGTGCGCTCGAATTGGCCGGTCGACGACGCGTTGATGCGGAAGTACGTCGAGAGCTCGAGCGGACAGCGCACACCCTTCGGCACATACACGAACGAGCCGTCGGTGAAGACCGCGGAGTTCAACGCCGCGAAAAAGTTGTCGTTATGCGGGACGACGGTGCCGAGGTACGTCTGGATGAGATCGGCGTGCTCGCGAATCGCGTGCGAGATCGGACAGAAGATCACGCCGTACTTCGCGAGCTCCGCCTGGAACGTCGTCGCCACCGAGACACTGTCGAACACGGCGTCGACCGCGACACCGGTCAAGCGCTTCTGCTCTTCGATCGGAATGCCGAGCTTCTCAAAGGTCGCGACCAGCTTCGGATCGACCTGGTCGAGGGAGTCGAGCTTGGGGAGCTTCTTGGGTGCCGCGTAGTAGCTGATCGCCTGGTAGTCGATCGGCCCGTACTTCACGTTGGGCCAGTGCGGCTCGCTCATCTTGAGCCAGTTGCGGTAGGCCTTCAGGCGCCACGCCAGCATCCACTCCGGCTCGCCCTTTTTGGTCGAAATCAGCCGGATCACGTCCTCGTTCAGGCCGGCCGGCACGACCTCGGACTCGATGTCGGTGACGAAGCCGTACTTGTACGGTTGCTGGACGTGGGCTTCAATGCTGGTCATTTCGCCTCGAAGTCGTTCTCTGGCTTACAGTTCCGGTATCCTAATAACTTTGTCGGGATTCCGCTAGTAGATGTCTCGATTCCAGTCGCGGACGAGGCGCTCATAGTCCTCCGGCGTATTGACTTGATCTATGACGGCCGGATCATCCACCGGAACGCTCACAACTTCTCCCTGGTGCTTATGCTGGACCGCCCGAGCGCCCTCCTGGGTCGCGTCCGGATCCTCCAGCAGCTCGCCAAACAGCGCCGATCCCCAAACCACGGGATGGCCGCGACGCTCCCCGAACGTCGGAACGACCGTCCCGGACGCGGTCCGGCGGTGCGCCTCGAGGATTCGCTCGACTGTTGCAACCCGGACGTGCGGGAGATCGACGGGCCAAACGAGGACGGCGCTGGGTTGGAGCGGCTGCAGCGCGCGCAAGGCGGCGCGCAGCGAGGCAATGGGACCGGTCTCGGGCTCGGGATTCTCTACGATCATGCAGTCGTGGCCGGCAATCGCGGGCTGGATCCGGGGCGCATCGGGCCCCAGCACAATAAGGCGCGTTTTGATCTCGAGGGCCTCCATCGCCTCGAGGATTCGGACGGCGAAGGGGCGCCCGAGGAAGTCCAGGAGGGCCTTGGGAGAGCCCATCCGGGCCGACCGCCCGGCCGCCAGGACGACGCCCGCTAAAGACATAGCGGCTATGAGACTAAGGCGCTACGTGGCGGCGTGGCTAGAGGCAGTTGCATGAAGGCCCGAAAGGGGCAATTTTGGCGCGCTCCCATGGCAGTCCGACGCATTCGCCAGCTAGGGGACCCGATCCTCAGGGTTCGCTGCGACCCGGTCCACGACCCGAAGTCGCCGGCCGTCAGGCTGCTCGCCGATGATCTGCGCGATACGCTCCGCGCCGCGCGCGCGAAGTACGACTTCGGTCGCGCCCTGGCCGCGCCGCAGATCGGCGCCCCGGTACGTGTGATCCTGGTGCAAGTCGGGAAATTCCGGGCCTGCATGGTCAATCCGGAGATTACGGACGTTGGGTCGGACGACTTTCACGTCTGGGACGACTGTTTTTCATTTCCCAGCCTGCTGGTCCGGGTCAACCGAGCCTATCGGGCGACGCTCCGCTACACCGACATAAAAGGCAAGACCGTGACGATGGACCTCGAAGGACCGATGGCCGAGCTGCTGCAGCACGAGCTCGACCATCTGGACGGCATTCTCGCCCTCGACCAGCCGGCCGGTCTCGATCCCTTCGCGTACAAAGCGGAATGGGAAAAGCATCACAAGCCTGCGGAGCGTTACGGACCGCCACGCCCGCGCGAGGTTTAGCCCAGGTTACATTCAATCATCGACAGGGGTGCCCCGGCACGACGCCGTGGGCTGAGATCACACCCTCATCACCTGATCCGGTTCGTACCGGCGAAGGGAGTTCCGCATGACCTGCCGCACCCAGATGTTCTTCGCCCGTCAGGGCACGATCACTGCCGAGATGCAACGCGTCGCCGAGCGGGAAGGGCTGCCGCCGGAGACCATCCGCGACGAGGTCGCGATAGGCCGGCTCATCATTCCGGCCAACGTCAATCACCTGAAGCAACGCCTCGACCCCATGGCCATCGGCAAGGTGGCCAGCGTCAAGATCAACGCCAATATCGGCAACTCGGCCGTCGAGTCGGATATCGACGGCGAGCTCGAGAAGCTGCATCACGCCGTCCATTATGGCGCTGACACGGTGATGGATCTTTCGACCGGTGGAAACATCGATGCGATTCGCGAGGCGATCATCGCGGCGTCGCCCGTGCCGATCGGCACGGTTCCCGTCTACCAGGCGATCGAGACCGCCGGCGACGTCATCAAGCTCACCGCCGACGATCTCCTCGAGAACATCGAGCATCAAGCGAAACAGGGTGTGGACTACGTCACGGTGCACGCCGGCATTTTACGCGAGCACGTCGGTTTGGCCCTCGGCCGCGTCACGGGGATCGTGAGTCGCGGCGGATCGTTGCTGGCGTACTGGATGACGCAGCACGGCAAGCAGAATCCGCTGTACGAGCACTACGACCGGCTGCTCGACATCGCGCGCGAGTACGACGTCACGCTGTCGCTGGGCGATGGGCTGCGGCCGGGTTCGATCGCCGATGCGACCGACAAGGCGCAGCTCGCGGAGCTGACGGTGCTCGGCGAATTGACGGAGCGCGCGTGGAAGCACGACGTGCAGGTCATGATCGAGGGACCGGGCCACATCCCGATGCATCAGATCGAAGTGAACGTGCGGCTCGAGAAGGAGCTGTGCCACGAGGCGCCGTTCTACACGCTGGGTCCGCTCGTCACGGACGTCGCGCCGGGATACGACCATATCACGTCGGCGATCGGTGCGGCGATGATCGGCTGGTTCGGGGCGGACATGCTCTGCTACGTCACGCGCAAGGAGCACCTCGGCCTGCCGAACGCGGAGGAGGTGCGCGAGGGCGTGATCGCGTACAAGATCGCGGCCCACGCGGCGAACATCGCGCGGCGGCGTCCCGGCGCAACCGAGCGGGACGACGCGCTGTCACGCGCGCGCTATGCGTTCGACTGGAACGAGCAGTTCCGGCTCGCGCTCGATCCCGCACGGGCGCGCGAGCTGCACGACGAGGCGTTGCCGGCCGAGTACTTCAAGAGCGCGGAGTTCTGCGCGATGTGCGGGCCGAAGTTCTGCTCGATGCACATCACACGGGAGATCGAGCGGTCGCTGGGCAAGCGCGAGCCGGAGACGAAACGGGAGGTAGTTGGGACGGGCCGATGAAAAAGTAGGGGCGCAGCATGCTGCGCCCCTACATGACACCGCCGCGTGCAGGGATTCGCGCGCCATCACCACGCGATGCCGTAATCCTCGCCGTGATTGCTCGAACCACCCCAGAACGACCCATGCTTCCAGTCAAAGAAGATGGCGTTTATCGGCCCGGACGTTCTATCGTCGAACTCGAGCCGGTAACCCATCCGCCGCAGCTCCTGCCGAGTCCATGACGGAGTGTCTTCACGCAGCGTCAACCGGCCTGGCTCCGTCTTATGGTCACCGAACGAGTTACGCATTTGATAGCTCGTGATGTTGGCGGCTTCGACGGCCTGCTGCACATCCATGCCGAATTCCACCATGTTCAGGAAAAACTGGAGTAGGTTCTGATCCTGTGTGTCGCCGCCCTGCACCGCAAACGCCAGGAACGGCTTTCCATCCTTCATCGCAAGACTCGGTGTCAACGTCACGCGTGGCCGCTTGCCAGGGACGATCACGTTGAAGGGATTGTCCGCGCTGTCGACCACGAATTGCTGCCCGCGCTGGCTCACCCCGATGCCGGTATGTCCCGCGATCACGGCCGGAATCCAACCGCCGGACGGTGTCACCGAAACCACCCAACCCGACGTATCCGCCGCTTCGATCGATGTGGTCCCGCGGCGGAATGCCTCATCGAACGCCGCGAGCGCGGCGGCGTCTTCGCCGCCCTCTGACGTGGTCACCGGCCGAGGCGACCAACGCTGCAGCAGCGGCAAATACGGGTTGGTGCCGCCCTGGAACGGATACGGATCGCCCGGTTTGATATCCGGATCGTTGCGGTCGGGATTGATCAGCTTGGCGCGCTCGCGCGCATACTCCTTCGACAGCAGTCCACGGATCGGCTCCTCCGGTGGAAATGCGGGATCGCCGTAGTAGAAGTCGCGATCCGCAAACGCGAGGTTCATCGTCTGGTAGAGCGTGTGGATATAACGCGTGCTGTTGTAGCCCATCGCCTTGAGATCGAAGCCTTCGAGGATGTTCAGCGCCTGCAACATGGCGGGTCCCTGCGACCATGGCGGCAACTTGTAGACCTCGATGCCGCGATACTGTGTCATTACTGGCTCTTCTATTTTGACGCGCCAATTGGCCAGGTCGGGCAACGTGATGAGCCCGCCTTCTTCCTGCACTCCGCGCACGAACTCCTGCGCGATATCGCCGCGATAAAACCGCTCGTAGGCGGCCATGATCGCGTCGTGCCGGTTCTTGCCGCGGCGCAGCGCGTCCTGCTCGGCCTCGACCAGCTTGCGGAGCGTCGCCGCGAGCTCAGGCTGCCGGAAGATCTCGCCGGCCTCGGGCGCTTCCCGCGCCTCGCCGGCGTGAGGGAGCATGACGGCGCGGGAGTAGCGCCATTGTTTGAGCCAGCCCTTGTTGCGCTCGATCGAATTGGCCGTCTCTTCCTCGATGGGATAGCCGTCCGCCATGCGGATCGCCGGCTCGAGCACCTCCCGCAGACTCAGCTTTCCATACTCGGCCAGCATCACCATCAGCCCACCAGGCGTACCGGGCGTGATCGCCGCGAGCGGACCGTACGCAGGCGGAAACCGCATGCCTTTGGAGCGATAGAAATCAGCCGTCGCTCCGGTTGGTGCCACACCGAGGGCGTTGAGCGCGATAACCTTCTTTGTTTTCGGATTGTAGATCAGGGCCTGCGTTTCTCCGCCCCATGACAGGACGTCCCACATCGTCGTCACGGCCGCGAGCATCGCGCAGGTGGCGTCGACGGCGTTGCCACCCTTTTGAAACATCATGGCGCCGGCTTCCGCGCCGAGCGGTTTGCCCGTGATCGCGACCCAATGTCGGCCGTGCAGGGCCGGTTTCTGGGTACGCTGTGCCGAAAGCGCGGTCGGAAAAACGAGGAGGGCGAGCAGTACGTAGCGACGGACGGCCATCTGTGCTCCGAGGAGGGATCCGAGTGGAAGCTACCGAAGTGGGGCCGCCTGCTCAATCCAACCGCCGCTCGGCCGAGCGCGCGTGAGCTTCGAGCCCCTCCACGCGGCCGAACCAGGCGGCGTCCTCGATGAGCGGCCGCGCCGCGCTGGGGTCGTCGATGCGGAGCCAGGTCCGTACGCGCAGGAACGTGTAGACCGATAGGCCGCCCCGCGACCGCGCGGATCCTGCCGTCGGCAGCACGTGATTCGGCCCGGCGCCGTAATCCCCCAACACCTCCGCCGAGCCGGCACCGATGAACAGCGCGCCGAAATGTGTGAGTCGCGGCGCGACGTCGTCCGCCGGCTGGAGGATCAGCTCGACGTGCTCGGGCGCGAGCGCGTCACACGCGGCAACGCCTTCATCGATGGTGGCAACAACGACGACGCCGCCGTGCGCGAGTGCGGCTCGCGCCACCGTTGCGCTCGGCAGACTCGCGATCTGATGCGCGAGCTCCGCCTCGACGCGCTCGAGATGCGTGGGATCGAGCGTGACGAGCACCGGCCGCGCGTCGGGATCGTGCTCGGCCTGCGCCAACAGATCCGCCGCGATCACCGCAGGCGATGCCGACGAGTCCGCGAAGACGACCAGCTCCGAGGGGCCGGCGCGCATGTCGATCGCGACCGTGCCCGCGACGAGCTGTTTCGCTGCGGCGACGTAGCGGTTCCCAGGCCCGACGATCACGTCGCAGGGACGCAACGGACCGGCGCCGAACGCCAGCGCCGCAATCGCGTGGGCTCCTCCTGCCGAGAGCACGCCGTCAACACCGGCGACGGCAGCGGCGGCAAGGGTCATCGGCCCCGGCCGCGGGCTCGCGACCCAGATCTCCTTGACGCCTGCTGCCCGCGCCGTCACTGCCGTCATCAGGACCGACGACGGCAAGGGATAGCGGCCGCCGGGCGCGTAGCAGCCGGCGCGCTCCAACGGGGCGATCCAGTGCCCCGCCGCGCCGCCCGGCACTGTGACCGTCACCGCCTCGAGCGCGTGCTGCTGCGCCGTGGCGAACGTGCGAATCCGTTGGGCCACACGCTCCAGCCGTGCGCGATCACTCACCGGCAGGTCGGCGAGTGCACGCTCGAGCGTCGGCTGCTCGATGAACAACGGTCCGCCGGCCGTGACGTCGCCGAACCGCTCAGCGTACTCGCGCAACGCCGCTTCGCCTCGGGCCCGGACCGCTTCCACAATCGGCGCGGCGACGGTGAACGCCTCGGACGGGATGGCGGCAGCACGACGCGCCACCAGCTCGGCGACCGAGCGGCGAGGCAACAGGCGCGCGCTCATCACTTGCTGGCCATCGGCCGCCGCGTCACCGCGCGGTGCCGGCGCGCCAGCTCCGCACGCACGTCGGCCAGCGTACCGCCCCCGCGCGCCAACGCGACCAGCGCCATGTAGAACACATCCGCCGTCTCGCGCACGACGTCTCCCGTTGTCTCCGCATCTGCGAGCTCGTCCGCTTCTTCGCGCAGCTTCTCCCCCAGCAACCCCGGATCGGCCAGCAGACGCGCGGTTCCCGATTCGGGGATGGGCCTGGCCATTCGGTCGGCGAGCGTGCGCTCCAGGTCAGCGAGATCGAACTCGGAAAGCCAGCACGAGCGGCGATGCAGGTGGCAGAACCCCGCTCCGCTTTGGCGGACCGTGAAGCGCAGCGCGTCGCGATCGCAGTCCAAGTCCACGCGGACGAGGTGTTGCCGGTTCCCCGATGTCTCGCCTTTGACCCAGAGCGATTGGCGCGAGCGCGACCAATAGATTCCGCGACGCTCGGCAACGGCCCGCGCTACCGATTCCCGCGTGCTCCAGACAAGGCCCAGCGTATGGCCAGCCTCGTCGCAGACCACGGTCGGCCAGACGTCGCCCGGCAACGGCTGCGTGAGCGGCGCGGCGACGGCCTCGCCGAGCGAAAGTGTGCCGGTGTAGAGGGCCAAACCGACCTGGCTGTCGGCGCCGGCACGATCGAGCTCGGCTACTTCGGCCGCAGTGGTTATCCCACCTGCGGCAACGACCCGCGCGCCCTCGGCCGCGCGCACAACGGCCTCGACCGCCGCGCCGTCGAAACCTCCCATCTCGCCTTCTTTTTCCACTTGCGTGAACAGGAAGCCAGCGACGACCGGCGCGAGCGCGCGAACGCGTTCGAGTACGGGGACGCCGGTTTTTTTGCGCCAACCTTCCACCACGACCTCGCCGCGTTTCGCGTCCACAGCCGCAACGACACGTTCACGCGGCAGTGCGCCGCAAAACTCCGGTGTCGCGGCGGTCCCGATCATGATCTGGACCGCACCGGCGTCGAGCCAGCGGCGCGCACTGTCGAGGTCGCGGATGCCTCCCCCGACGCGGCACGGCGCGCGGCGCACGAGATCGCGGATCAGCTCGACATTGGAGCCCCGACCCAATGCGGCGTCGAGATCCACGACGGCCACTTCGCCGGCGACCGAGAACTCCTCCAGTCGCGCGATGGGATCGCCGCCGTCCAGGACGAATTCCTTACCACGCCGCAGCTGCACCGCTCGTCCACCCATGATGTCGATGCTGGGTACGATCATCGCCGCACCGGAATCCCGCGGCCGGCGAGGTCCGCCTTGATGCCGTCCACGGTGTCGTCGCCGTCGTGAAAGACGGAGGCGGCGAGCACGGCGTCCGCGCCGGCGGCGAAAGCGGCCGCGACGTGTTCCCGCGTCCCGACGCCGCCCGAGGCGATGACGGGCACGCGAACCGCTGCCGCGACCGCGCGCAGCAGCTCGAGATCATGTCCCGCGCGCGTGCCATCGCGATCCCAGCTCGTCAGCAGGATCTCGCCCGCGCCCAGACGCGCGCCCTCGCGAGCCCACGCCACCGCGTCAGGTCGCGCCGACTCTCGACCCCCCACCACCAAGACCTCCCAGCGATCGGCGGCGCGGCGCGCATCGATCGCGAGCACGACGCACTGGCAGCCGAACGCCTCCGCCAGCTCGGTCAACAGCTCGGGACGGCGGACGGCGGCCGTGTTGACGCTCACTTTGTCGGCGCCCGCCGCGAGTAGACCGCGCGCGTCCTCCACACCGCGAACGCCGCCACCCGCCGTCAAAGGAATGCGGATCGCCGCGCGGACTCGCCGCACCGTGTCGACCTGTGTATCACGCCCCGCGGCGGAAGCCGCGACATCGAGGATCACGATCTCGTCGGCGCCGTGCGCTTCGTAGCGCGCCGCCTGCTCGGCCGGGTCGCCGGCGTCGCGCAGGCCCTGGAACCGGATCCCTTTGACCACACGACCGTCTTGCACGTCGAGGCACGGGATGATGCGACGCCGCAGGCCCCACGCCCCGTTGGCCGCCGGCACCGGGCGGGCTGTTCGCCCCGTCAGCCACCGCTCGAGGAGCGCCGCGCCGTAGCCACCGGATAATTCGGGGTGAAACTGGCACGCAAGCGTGGACTCGCCTTCGAGCGCGGCGACGAACGGGACGCCATGCGTGGTCCAGGCCGTCGTCCAGCCCGTCGGCGCTTCGGGCACAGCGTAGGAGTTCGCGAACGCGGCGAGGCCGGGCGTCAAGAGCCGCGCGTCCGGTTCCGGTGTCACGCTATTCCAGCCGAGATGCGGGATTCGCACGTGGGGTGGCAGCCGGCGACACCGTGCTGCGATGAGCCCGAGTCCCGCCACGCCAGGCGTCTCTTCACTCGCTTCGCACAACATCTGCATGCCGAGACAAATGCCGAGGATCGGCGTGCCGCGTGAGGCGTGATCCCCAATGACGGTTTCAAGACCGCGGGATCGCAGCGCCGCCATGCCGGCGCCAAACGCGCCGACACCGGGCAAGACGATGCGTGCGGCGGCGCGTACGATCGCGGGATCGGCGGAGACGACGACGCCGGCGTTGAGGCGCCGAAACGCACCGGCAATCGACGCGAGGTTCGCGACGCCAGAATCCACAATCGTCACGTCACTCACGGCGCGCTCCTCCGAGCGTGCCTTTGGTGGACGGCACGTCATCGAATCCCGACGGCGCCACCGCCTGCCGCAGCGCGAGCGCCGTAGCCTTGAACGCGGCCTCCGCGCGGTGATGGTCGTTGTCGCCCTTCAGCACGTCCACGTGCAAGGTCGTCCGGCTCGCCGTCGCGAGCGAGCGCAGGACATGCGCGATGTTCTCGCATGCGAGCCCGCCAATAGCCTCCCGGCGCAGGCCGAGCGCGACGTCGGAGAACGGCCGGCCGGAGAGATCCACGACCGCCCGAGCCAACCCGTCGTCGAGCGGTGCGAGGGCCCAGCCGAACCGGTTTATGCCGCGCCGCTCTCCCAGCGCCCGATCGAACGCTTCCCCCAGCGCGAGGGCGCAATCCTCAGCGGTGTGGTGATCGTCCACCTGCAGATCGCCTTCGCAGGCCAGCGTCACGTCGAAGCGTGCGTGGCGGCCCAGTGCGTCGAGGAGATGGTCAAGGAATCCGATGCCGGTTTTGATCGACGTCTTGCCGGCGCCGTCGAGATCGAGTGTCACCCGAATCGATGTTTCGCGCGTTGTGCGCGTGACCGTCGCGGTGCGCGGGCTCACGGCAGCAGCTCCTCGAGGTCCGCCACGCGATCGAGGACGCGGGCCGCGCCGGCGCGGGTCAATGCGGCGGCCATCGCGGTGAGGTCATCGCCGGGGGCCACGACGCCGAGCGGAACTACGCCCGCACCGGACGCCGCGCGAATGTCATCCGGCGTATTGCCCACCATCCACGCGCGACGCACGCCGAGACGCTCGAGCGCGAGTCGGACCGGCGCTGGATCGGGTTTGCGCGCCGCGTCCTCCATGCATACGACGGCGCCGAACAGGTCCGCGATTTCCACGCGCTCGAGGAACCAACGGGCCTCGTCGCGCGGCCGGCCCGTCACGACGGCGAGTGGCAACCGCTTCGACAAAGGCGCGAGGAGGGCGCGCGGTACGATCAGGCGCTCACGTTCGCGCAGTCCGGGCGAGCCGTTGGTGCCGAGGTACAGGTGCTGGAAGCGCGCGGTCACGGTTTCGAGATCCGCTTGGCCGCCGCCGGCAGTGACGAGGCGCTGTGTCACGATCCAGTCGTTCGCCGCATCGCCGGCACGCAACGCACGCTCGATGTCCCGCATTGTTATCGTCACGCCGAACGCGGCGGCCGTCGCGATCATCGCCGCGCGTTGCGACTCTCGCACGTCGGCGAGGACGCCATCCAAGTCGAACACGATTGCCTGGGGCGCCAGTACCGTGTCGAGCGCGCTGGTGAGCCGCTCAAAGTCCACGGCATCACCGGGCAGCGTAATTCGCAGGCTCGTCTCGAGACCCGCGCGAGCGGGGAAGTCGCGCACCAGAATCCCTCGAGCGTCGAGTCCTTCATGGACGAACGCCACCCGCGGGCCGAAGTCGGCGAGGACGAAGTTTGCCTGCGACGCGCGTGCATCGACGCCACGCGCGCAAAGACGTTCCCGCAGGGTGGCGCGCTCCGCGCGGACCTCCGTCACGTGAGCGCGCAACGTGGCGTCGCCGCGTCTCAGCTGGGACAGCGCAAGAGCAAGCGATGGCCCGGCGACGGGATATGGCCCGCCCGCGGCGCGCAACACGGCGATCACGTCCGGACTCCCGACGGCGTAGCCCACGCGGCACCCCGCGAGACCCCAGGCCTTCGACATCGTGCGGACAACGACCACGTTGGCGAGGTCGAGCACGGCGGGGCCGATATCCTCGTCCGCGTACTCGATGTACGCCTGATCGAGCAGCACGAGAGACCGCGGCGCGGCGGCCGCGATCCGTCGCACGTCATCCCGCGATGCGACGCCGCCGGTCGGATTGTTGGGCGACACGATCACCACGAGTGCGATGCGGTTGTCGAGACGGGCGAGGATCTCTTCGAGGGGGAACACATCCGTGCGCCAGGGCACGCGCACGAGCGGCGCACCGGCGAGGGCTGCGAAGCGCTCCAGCATGTCGAAAGTCGGCTCGGGCAGCAGCACCGCGCGATCGGGTCCCGCGTACGCTCGGCAGATGCGATCGAGTGCTTCGTCCGCGCCGGCGGTCACGACGACGCGCTCCGGACTCACGCCCGTCCGAGCAGCGAGCGCCGTCTCGACTGCCGTTGCATCGGGGTAGCGGCGCAGCAGCTCCGGATCCAAGTCTGCCAGCTCCGCGAGCAGGACTTGTGGTGCTCGGGGGCCTTCGTTGCTGTTGAGGCGCAGGACGCTCATGGCACGATCTGCGAGAGAGTGGAGACGACGAGGTCGGTGCCGCCCGCCGCTTTGACCGCGGGAATCACCTGGGGGAGGAGCTCACGCGGCACTGCGGCCTTTACTGCGTATCCGCTGTCGCCAAACAGCCGCGATACGGTCGCCTGCCGCATCGACGGCAGAACCGCCACCACCGCGTCGAGACAGGCGCCCGTGGCGTTCACCTCCAGCATCACGCGGCGTCGCGCCTCGAGCACGGAGTTGATGAGCAACACGAGATCTTCGATGATGCGGCGTCGTACGGGGTCATCGAGGGCCGCACGGTGCGCATACAGCCGCGTGGACGAGCGCATCAACACGTCGACAATCACGAGGCCGTTGGACTCGAGCGTCGCACCGGTCGCCGTGTTGTCGATGATCACGTCGGCGTCTTCGGGCGGAAACACCTCGGTCGCGCCGTAGGAGCGGACGAGCTCGGCGCAGAGCCCTTTCGCGGCGATCCAGCGACGCGTGAGCCGCTCGTACTCGGAGGCGACGACAAGGCGGCGAGCGGGGAGCCGGCCCTCCTCGAGCAGCGCGACGGGAGCGGCCGCGACGAGCTGTACCGGATCGAGCCTGGTGTCGAGCAGCTCGACGACGTCTGCTTCGAGCTCCGCGACCCAGTCGGCACCGGCGAAGCCGACGTCACGACTGCCGAGCGCCAGCATCTCCACGATGTTCTGGGGCTTCAGCAGCTTCGCTTCGGCGCCCGGCAGGGACACGTCGGGGCGATAGCCTCGGGCACTGGGACGCACGCGAATGCCGGCGTCGCCGAGGAGGGTGAGGACGTTCTGTTCCATCCGGCCCTTGGGAAGGCCGAGTCGGATACTCGACATCGATCTGCTCCGTGTGATCCGAGCCAGATCCCCCAGGTTGTCCGATGCCGCCCTCAAAAAGCACGACGCCGGCCCTGGGGGGCCGGCGTCGGTGATGATTTCAGAATCCTACACGCCTCCGGCTATCCCCCGTGGACCGAGTGATGATGGTGATGCCGGTGCGAAGAAGTACGCTTCATTATGACCGTGATATAGCGCAGTGGCGAAACCGTGTCAATCTAGGATACGAGCGCGAAGGCGCGGACCGGGAAACTTCCCATCCCCTTCACCCGCGGCGGCACGGCAAAGAAGCGGAATCCCGAGTCGGGAAGCGCCGCCAGGTTGGTCATGTGCTCGACGATCGCCACGCCCGCACCGAGCAGCGTCGTGTGCGTGGGACGCGTACCGTCCTTATCGTCATCGATATTCAGCGAATCGATGCCCACGAGCGCCGCTCCTGCCTGCGCGAGATACTCGGCGGCGTCCCTGGTAATAAAGGGGTGCTGACCGGCCGAGTAGGTGTCGGTGCGCCAATGCGCGTCCCAGCCCGTGTGCACGAGCACCGCCTTCTTTTTCACGTCGTGCGCCTTGAAGTGACGGGTATCGATCGGCCGGGTGGGCCCCCCCCTCGCCCGCACGACGATCCCGGGCAGGTCGGCCACCGCCTCCAAGGCATAGCCGGCGACGTCACGTCCCTCCTGGTAGCGATGGAAGGGCGCGTCGATGTAGGTGCCGGTGTTCGCGAGCAGCTCGATCTTGCCGATCTGGAAGGTCGTGCCGGGGGCGTACCGCGTCGTCGAGGCATCGCGCGTGAGCCAGTCGCTGATCGCGGGCGACGGCAGGCCGCGGTAGGTCACCATGCCGTGCTCGATCTCGTGACTCAGGTCGATCAACTGGGCCATATTCGCGCCAGCGCTTTGAGGAGTTGCCCCTCGGGCGCGGCACCGTCGGGCGCCTCCGAGAGGACGGTGACGAGCCGGCGACGCAGGAGCGGGTCACGCGTCGCCTGGGCGGCGAACTGCACAGTCAGCGGAATGAACCACGGTGCCTGCCGCGCACCCGATCCGGCACGGGCGACCGCCGCATACTGCTCGAAGAGCGCGAGCAGAAACGCGCCCTTGGAGGGGAAGTGGCGGTAGATCGCGCCCTTCGTGAATCCGGCAGCCAAGGCGACTTCATCGAGCGTCGCGATCTCGAAGCCACGCTCGGCGAACAGCTCGAGCCCGGCCGCGACGAGAAGGGACCGGGTCTCTGCCTTGCGGCGCTGGTGAATGATTCCCACGAGTATCTAGGATACCAGTAGGGACCGGTGGCGCAAGACGCGGAGGCAATGAAGGGCCTAAACTGATACCAGCGGGTATCGTAGATACCTATTGGTCCCTTGACTGAGGTAAGTCTCAATCTAGGTTTGCGATTCGCACCGAGGAGAGGGAATGCCGTACATCATTGCCGAGCCGTGCATCAACGTGAAAGATCGGTCCTGCGTGGATGTCTGCCCCGTCGATTGCATCTACGAGGGGCCGGACATGCTCTACATCCACCCTGACGAGTGCATCGACTGCGGCGCCTGCGAGCCGGAGTGCCCGGTGACGGCGATCTTCCCCGAAGAGGACACTCCGCCGCAGTGGAAGGACTACATCGCGAAGAATCGCGACGTCTTCCAGAGCGAGAACCCGCCCGGCAAGCCTCAGCGCAAGGGCTCCTAGCCTACCCTCTCCAGGAAGCCGGCCACGGCGGCATTCACCACGAGCGGCTGCTCGAGCGGTGCCATGTGGCCGGCTTCAGCAACAAGCACAAACTCCGAACCAGGAATGGCTCGAGACATCTCCCGCATTCCGGCGGCGGGCGCGATCTGATCGTCGTCGCCTGCGACGACGAGCACTGGAATCCGGATCCGGTCGAGCAACGGCGTCGAGTCGGGCCGCTCCCGTAGAGCGCGCAGCGCCCCGACGATCCCCGCGACCGGCTGGCGCAGAATCATCTCCTCTACCTCACCGACGACGTCTGGCCGACACTCGCGTGTCGAGCGGGCCAGCAGCTTGGGGACCAGCTCCGCGGCGACCACGCCCGCGCCGTCCTTCAACACCCGGGCGGTCAGGACATCTCGACCGCGTTTTGCCTCCGGTGTGTCGGCAACCGCCTTCGTGTTACAGAGAATCGCCGCGCGAATTCGCTCAGGAAATCGGCGTAGCAGCTCGAAGACGATGTAGCCACCCAGCGAGAGGCCGCAGACCACGGCGTTGCTGATCTTCGCGCGATCGAGCAGCGCGATCAGATCGTCGGCGTACGTGGCCATCGAGTACTCATCGGCCGCAGTCGGCGCATGCGATGTACCAGCGCCTCGCAAGTCGGGCGAGAGGCACCGCCAGCGCGTCAACGCCACCATCTGATGGCGCCACAGCAAGTGATCGAACGGGAAGCCGTGAATGAAGAGGACAGCGGTCATGGCCAGGCGAAGGTATGCCAGAAGACGGTACGGCGCAGATTGCATTTCTCCCTTTGGAAGTAGACGCTGAACGCTTTCGCGCCGTACGTGGGTTCGAGCCGCACGCCATGATCAAACGCGAGCCTCCGCGCTCGTTCACCCTCGGGGGTTGGGTACCCGTAGCCCGCGCCGAGCGCATTCACGACCTCTACGCGAATCGCCGAGCGAGGCACTCGCTCGATACCCGCCCGCTCGAGCAACACGGCAGCCCGGCGCGCAAGGCGCAGTGTGCGCCAGCGATTCGCCGCGATCCATGGCGCCACCCGCACGCCAATTACTCGCGTCGACCAGCCGAGCGCAGCGACGCCGAGTGCGATCCCGGCGGCTGTACCGCCGGTGCCGAGTGGTACGACGATGGAGTCGGGTGGCGTCTCGAGCTGCGCACTGAGCTCGAGCGCCGCGAGACAGTGCCCGAGCACCGCGCGGGGGTCGGCGCCGCCGCCTGGAATCCAGTGTGGCGTCCCTTTGCCAATACGACGCGCGGCGAGCCAGGTGCGTAACACGGCCCACGGCAGTGTTGCGATGCTCGACGCGCACATGACCAGGTGGGCTTCCGCGATGATCGCCGCGCCGACGGCGCGGGTCGCTTCGGTCGTCGGCTGCCTGAACAACGCTAGCGCGGTGCGGTGGCCCTCCGCCCTGGCGCAGCGCGCAGTCGTCAAACAGTGGCTCGAGCCGCTGCCACCGACGGTCACGAAGACCGAGCGCGGCGCGACATTCGCGAACAGAAACTCGAGTCCTCGCACCTTGTTGCCGCCGGCCAGGTCTTCCCGTTTCAGCCACAACGCCTCCAGTCCCAGCGCGCGCGCGAGCGGCGGCTGCGGCTCGAGCGGCGTGGGCCAGGCGCCGAGACTGCGCGGCGCGAAAGCGGTGCGTATGTTTGTGGTCAACACTGCGGAGCGATCCATGCAAGTAACCACCGATTACATACGTCATGCGGCGCGAGCCGCCCGCAAATGTGCCGGCGATCCGCTCGGGGGAGCCCCTCAGGCTCCCGATCCGGAATTCTACAAGACCTTAGCCAAGGCGCTGGAGCAAATCGCCGCGGGGATGGAGGCACTAGGGAAACAGGAGTGATCTCGCCGCGATACGTCGATACTCCGACGGAGCTGGCGGAGTTCATCTCCGCGGTGCAACGCGAGTCGCGCGTCGGCGTCGATACCGAGGCGGCGAGCTTCCATCGCTACCGCGACCGCATCTACCTGCTCCAGATCTCGAGCCCAACCCAAACCGCGCTCATCGATCCCGTTGCCATCGCCGCCCAAGACCTCGGCCCGGTGGGCGCGCTGCTCGCGGACCCGCAGCTCGAAAAGATCTTTCACGACGCCGATTACGATCTCCGCGTCCTCGACCGCGACTACGGTTTCCATGCCGCGCGCCTGTTCGACACCCGAGTCGCCGCGCAGCTCGCCGGCGAGCCGGCCATCGGGCTTGCCGCGTTGCTGGAGAAGTATGTCGGGGTGAAGCTCGACAAGGAGCACCAGAAGGCAGACTGGTCGATCCGGCCGCTGACGCCCCCGATGCTCGCCTACGCCGCCGCCGACACCCAGCACCTGCTCGCGCTGCGCGACGCGCTCGAACAACGGCTGACCGAGCTCGGCCGCCTGGCCTGGGCTGCGGAGGAATTCAAGCAGGTCGAGTCACTGCGGTGGACCGCTCCAGCCGCGTCGGGTGACGACAGTTACCTGCGGCTAAAAGGCGCGAAAGGACTGAGCCCGCGCAGTCTCGCGGCATTGCGACTGTTACATCGCTGGCGGGAGACTGTCGCTGAGCGAGAGGACAAGGCGCCGTTCCGGATCATCGGAAATGAGTCGCTCATCGCGGTGAGTCGCGCCTTACCCGCAACGCGCGCCGATCTCGGCCACATTCGCGAGCTCCCGAGCTCCCTGGCGCTGCGCCACGGCGACGCGTTGTTCGACGCCGTCGCGCGCGCGCGCGCGCTGCCCGACCGTGAGCTGCCGCGGATCGAGCGCCAGCCGCGGCCACCCAAGGACCCGGGCTTCGATGCCCGCTTGGAGCGCGTCAAGGCCGTGCGCAATCGCGTCGCGACGGAGCTGGGACTCGAGGCGGGAGTGCTGTGCGGCAGAACGACGTTGGAAGCGGTGGTGCGGGCTCGACCGCTCGATCGCGCGGCGCTCGAGCGGATCCCCGAGCTGCGGCGTTGGCAAGTCGAGGTGCTCGGCGACGCCTTGCTCGAAGCGATGCGCTAAAACCCCATCATCGCGCGGATCTTGGGATCGATCCGCTCGGGCGTCCAGTACGGCTCCCATACGATGTCGATGTCCACGTCTTTCACGCCCTCGATCCCACGGACGACTTTGTAGATGTCGTTCGTGATCATCGGCCCCGCCGGACATCCGGGCGAGGTCAACGTCATGTTGATACGTACCTGGCCGTCGTCCACCGCGACGTCGTAGACCAACCCGAGGTCGACGATGTTCATGTCGAGCTCGGGGTCTTTCACCTGGCGCAGCGCCTGGCGGACGGTCTCAGCACTCAGTACTGCGGTGGTCACAATGATTGTTCTCCTACCTGCGAACCTAGCGACCTGGAATACCCCGCACCAGACAGTGCCGCCGGACCGCGATCCACGCATAGAGGCGGCGGGCGAGTGGCAACACGCCGGGAACCCCGAAGAACGGCGCGAGCCAGCGCTTGCCGGGGAAGAGTCGCAGGAGCTGGGGAACGGCATCCGCTCCCGCGTACACACGACCGCCCGGGACAATCAGATGCATCGCGGCGGCAAGCGCCGGAAGCGCGATGCCGAACCGCGCCACGGCAACTTGGTCCTGGAACGGTACGAACCGCAGCACGTGTTCCCGGTCCCAGCGGCGGAGCAGCTCGACCGCGTTCCGACAAACACCGCACTCGCCGTCGTAGATCAGCGTCGGACCAGCGGCATCAACGGCCACGACTGTCGGCGAGCCGAACGGCGGCGTCGGCCACGCGCCCGCGCACTTCTTTCAGCCTGGTGAAAGAGCGACGGACTTTGGGGTCGAACGCGCGGTTGGTGAGCAGCAGAACGAACAGATCGCGGTCGGGATCGATCCACAGGGACGTGCCGGTCCACCCGGTGTGCCCGTAGCTGTGCGGCCCGAACAGCGTGCCCGCGCTGGACGTCTCCTCTCCGGTCGGCAGCGCCTCCCATCCTAATGTGCGCGCGCTGACGCCACGGCGTGCGGGCACCGCAATCTTCGTGAACTCCCGCACCGTTTCCCGCCGCAGCAGAGGAGCGCCTTCGTTCAACATGAATTGTGCGAAGCGCGCGAGCCCGCGTGCCGTCGCAAAGACACCGGCGTTGCCCGAGACGCCGCCGAGCATGCCGGCGCTCGGGTCGTTGACGACGCCCGCAATGGGATGCCCGTGCCACAGGTTCGTTGGGGCGATCCTCGGTTCCAGGCGCCTGGGTGGCCGAAACAGCAGCTGCTGGTCGAGACTGAGCGGCGCGTAGAACGCGCGCGTCACGAACCCGTCGAGCGGCAGGCCGCTCACGTGGCGCACGATCTCGCCGAGAAGAATTGCATTGAGATCGGAATACACCATGCGCGTTCCCGGCGGGGCGACCGGCGTCGTCGTCAGCACCATGCGCAGCGCCGCGGCGCTGTCGGCGGCTTCGCGCAATGGCAGGGTCGCGCGCAGACCGGACGTATGCGTCAACAGCTGGCGGACGGTGATCGCCGCCGTGCCGGGACCGTTGAACTCAGGTACGTAGCGTGCGACGGGCGTGTCCAACGCGACCTGGCCCCGTTCGACCAGCAGCATCAGCGCCGGCGTCGTCGCCACGACCTTGGTGAGTGAGGCGACGTCCCAGATGGTGCTGTCGACGCTCACCGCCCGGCTCGCTGCGCTCCAGGTGAACCGGCCGTAGCCTCGCGCGAACAGGATCGTGTCGTGGCGGCCGACGATCAGCGCGGCGCCGGGGTAGACGCCCTGCCGGATGCCGGCAAGGACGACGCTGTCGAACGCGGCCGCTGGGACCCCGCCCGTCCCCGCCCCCTGCGCCACGACAAGAAGGAGAGCTACGACCAAATGCCTGGGATCCGCCGGTTGCAGGAGGGGCAGCGCCCGTCCGGTCCGATGCGCTGCTGCTTGATGACATAGCCGTAGCGTTCGATCAGCAAGTCGCCGCAATCCGGACAGTAGGTGTGTTCCCAGCGGCCCACCCGGCCCGGGAGATTTCCCGCGTAGACGAACCGGAGCCCAGCCCGCACGCCGATTTCACAGGCGTGCAGCAGGGTCGTGGCGGGCGTGTTGTCGGGGTCGGTCATCTTGTAATCCTTGTGGAACGCCGTAACGTGCCACGGGATCTCGGGCGACACCGACACGATCAGGTCGGCGGCGCGCGCGAGCTGGGTATCGTCGTCGTTGAAGCCGGGCACGATCAAGGTGACGATCTCGAGCCAGAAGCCGCGCTCGTGCACCATGCGAATCGCGTCGAGCACATGTTGCAGCACGCCGCCCAGCTCGCGGTAGCGCCTATCGTCCATCGCCTTGAGATCGATCTTGTAGCAGTCGGTCCAGGGCCGGATATAGTCGAGGACCTCGGGGGTCGCGTTGCCGTTCGAGATAAACGCCGTCTTCAGGCCGGCGAGCCGGGCGGCCTTGAAGACTTGGACGGCCCACTCCGCGGTGATGAGCGGTTCGTTGTACGACGAGCCCACCATGCGCGCGCCGTGGCGGCGGGCGAGGGCGACGAGTGCGTCGGGCGTCACGTCGCTGGGCATCACGCCGGCTGTCTCGTCGCGCAGGGCCTGGGACGTGAGCCAGTTCTGGCAATAGCCGCAATGGAAGTCGCAGCCCAGCATCCCGAACGTCAGCGTGTCGCTGCCGGGGAGGCAGTGAAAGAACGGCTTCTTCTCCGTCGGATCGCACTGCAGGGCCGCGACGTACCCGGCCGGGGTGAAGAGCGTCCCTTCCTTATTGAACCGGACCTTGCAGATGCCGCGCCGGCCGGGCTTCACCAGGCAGCGGTGCCCGCAGGCAACGCAGCGCACCGCGCCCGCCTCGAGCTTTTCGATGAGCTCCGCTTCCTGGACACGCGTATCGAGGACCTGCGCCAGCGATGAAGGAGGTGCGACCGGGCTCAGCGCAAACTCCCCGGCGTCAATTGGTACAGCAGCAGCACCGTGCGCACGTCACGATCCGACAGGTCCCGGACTTTGGTGGTCGGGAACATCAGGTCCGTCGAGTCCTTCGAGTGCCCGAGGCCCAGCGCGTGGCCGATCTCGTGCGTCGCCACGACCCGGATGTCCTCCAGCTCCATCGGCTCGCCCTTCGGATCGAAGGTGGCCAGCGTGATCACCGCGGTTTGAATGCGCCCGTTCTCGTCCCAGGTGACGTCGGTCTGCCCGGTGCGTTCGATTTCGAACTGAATGCGCCACTTCACCGTGACTTCCGCGTTCGTTGAATCCCCGTCGAACTGGAAGCGGACCGGGACACCCGCAGCCGACCACACGCCAAATCCTGACTTGATCGCGTCGATAAACGCCGGTTTGAAGTTGGCGGCGTGCGTCGGGGCGAACCACACGCGGATCGGCTCGGTCATCCGATTTTCCCAGCGCCGCAGCATCGAATCGCCGCTCGCATCGATCATCTCGCCCAGGTACGTGGTGGACCCGCTGGACCGGATTTGGCGACGCGTTGCGGAACGTGCCAGGAGCTCGATGTACGACGGCTCGCGGCCATCGGGTCCCGCGGGGATGGCGGTCCCCTGGGACGTCGTCGAGGGTGCTTGGGGCGGAGCGGGTGGCGGGGGCTGCGGCTCGGCAATGCGGAGCGGACCGTCGGTGGCCGGGTCCGGGGCCCGGTGCGGCGCAGGCCGGAACATGTCCCAGAAGATGAACAGGACGATGAGTACGGCCGCGGCCGAGATCATTGCTGTGAGCCGGCGTTCCATGCGCGCAATATGCGAAGGGTCGCGGTCGCGCCGCTAGCTTTGCACTTCGCACGTCTCTATGATTGTGGCCCGCATGTGCTTGGACCCTAGGTGATCGCGTTACCCGCGAGGCAGCTCGTCCGCTGGCGCGGCTGGGTCATCGGCGCGTGGGCGGTGCTCGCGCTGTTGTTCGTCCCCAAGGCCACGCACGTACAGCGCGTCCTTGCCGTTCGCGGCATGAACGTGGAAGCGACCGAGTCCGCTCGCGCCGCCCAGCTGATCCGCGAAACATTTCCCAATCCGATCGCGGAATATGTGGCGATCGTGGTGCACGGCCCCGTGCGCTACACCAATCCGCGCTACGCCGCCGTGCTCGATTCGGTATCGGCGGCACTCGCGCGCCAGCCCTACATCAGTCAGGTCATTTCCGTCCGCACCATCGGCGAATCGACGTTCGTCAGCCCGGATCGCCAAACCACCTTCTTGATCGCCGCCTTGACGCCCGCGAGTACGAGCGACGTAAACCGGACCGTCGTCCCGGATCTGCGCGAGACGGTGCAGCGCACGCTGGAACGGCTGCCGCACGCCGACGGCTTCGACGTAAAGGTCACCGGCAACCCGGCGCTCGATTACGACGTCCGCACGATCAGCGCGGAGGACACCCGCCGCGCCGAGGAGCACGCCTTGCCGCTGACGCTCGCCGTGCTCGTGCTCGCGTTCGGCGCGCTCGTCGCCGCGACGCTGCCCATCATCGTCGGGGTGCTCGCGATCACGATTGCGCTCGGCATCGTCGCCGTCGCCGCCCAGTTCCAGACGATGTCGGTGTTCGTGCTCAACATCACGACGATGGTGGGACTGGGCGTCGGCATCGACTACTCACTCCTCATTGTGACGCGCTTCCGCGAGGAGTTGAACCGCGGCCTGTCTCCAAGCGATGCTGCGGTACGTACGATCCAGACGGCCGGGTCGGCCGTGGTGACGTCGGGACTCACGGTCGTGGTGGGATTCGCGGCATTGATCCTGACGCCGCTGACCGAGACGCGCTCGGTCGGGGTCGGCGGACTCATCGTCGTCGCGGTCGCGGTGCTGCTCGCGACGACGTTCTTGCCGGCGGCGCTCGCGATCCTCGGCCGCGACATCGATCGGCCCAAGTGGCTCGCGCGGATGCTCGCCTGGATTCATACGCCGCAAGGGTGGGAGCGCTGGGCGCGCTATCTCGGCCACCGGCCGTGGCGCGCCATTCTCGGCGGCGGGTTGGCCGTCGCGATCCTCACCTTCCCACTGACGCAAATCAGAATCGGGTTGCCCGCCCGGAACTGGTTCCCCCCGGACGCCGAGTCGGGACAGGGACTCGCGGCGCTGCGCGACATGGGCGCGAGCGGCGTGATCCAGCCGCTGCGCGTGGTGGTGCAGCTTCCGCCCGACGAATCCGCATTGTCGGGCCGCCGGCTGCCGGGCCTGAAGGCCCTGAGCGACTCGATCGCGAAGGACCCGCGCGTGCGTGAAGTGCGCGGCGTGGCGACGCTGCGGCCGGGGATGTCCACCTTGCAGCTGGCGATTTTCTACGGCGAGCCGGACGCAGTGCGCGAACGCTACCCCGAATTCTTCAACGCCTATCTCAGTCGCGACCAGCGCACGACCCTCATGGACGTGATCGCCGTCGACTCCGTGTCATTGACCGGCATGATGGATCTGGCGCGCCACGTCCGCGGCACGATTGCGCGGAGCACGCGGCTGCGCGGCGCGGAGATCGTGGTCGGCGGGTTCGCTGCGTCAAGCCTCGATCTGCAGGAGAATCTGCTCGGCCGCTTCCCCGGCATCGTCGCGATGATCCTCGGTGTCACCGCCATTATGCTCCTGATTGCGTTCCGCTCCGTGCTCGTCCCGCTCAAAGCCGTCGTGCTGAACTGCGTGTCGGTCAGCGCGGCGTTCGGACTGACGGTGCTCGTGTTCCAGCACGGCTACGGGGGGAGCGTGTTCGGTCTCGAAGGACCGACCGAGGCCATCTTCGTGGTCGTCCCGGTCCTGGTGTTTGCGACGGTGTTCGGGCTGTCGATGGATTACGAAGTGTTCTTGCTGACGCGCGTCAAGGAAGTGTTCGACAAGACGGGCCGGAACGATCACGCGACCATGGAAGGGCTGTCGACGACGGCGTCCACCATCTCGTTCGCGGCGCTGATCATGATCATCGTCTTCGGCAACTTCGCGTTCACGCGCGTGCTCGCCGTGCAATTCATCGGATTTGGCCTCGCGGTCGCCGTGCTGCTCGATGCCACGCTGATTCGCATGGTGCTGGTACCCGCGATCATGCACATCGCCGGCCGGTGGAACTGGTGGCCGGGCGTCCGCGCGCCGCGGCGCGATGCCGAAGAGGTCACGGAGGATCGAGCAGGCGCAGCTTCTCTCCCCACACATCCCAGTGCCACGCCTCGACGCGGACCCCGCTATCCGGGTCCTTGAGCGGCTTGTACTGCAGCCAGCGCGCGTGAAATCCCAGCGTGCGGCCGAGGGCGAGCAACCGTTCCTTATCTGAGCTCACCAGGTGGACCATCGGCTCATCGTGGATTTTGTGCCGGTGTAACCAAACGCCGCCGTGCAGGGCGAATCGCATCCCCTCACGGCGGCGTTGGAATTCCCGATAGGGAGGCTCTACGTGCAGGTAATCCGACCCTCGATAACGGCGGGCGCGATGGGAGGCGCGTTCCCCTGAAACAGCGCGCACTGCCGGGTAGTCTGGGCGTGAATGGCCTGGGCGGACCAGCCGCCGGGCGTCGCCGAGGCGACCGTCAGCGTCACGCCGGTCGAGGCGCGGAAATTGTTGAGCGCCGCGAGACTGGTCGTATAGAACGTGCTATCATAGAAGAAGGCCTCCTCCGCCGTCGCCAGATTCTTGAGGTCGGACTTCATCTGGGCGACGTAGGCCTTCTGCTTCGTGTTGGCGAGCTTCGGGATCGCGATGACCGCGAGCAACCCGATGATCACCACCACGATCAGTAGCTCAATCAAGGTGAAACCACGTGACTTCACAGCGTTACCCTCCGGGCGCGAAAGGGCGTCGACCCGGAGAACCCCGGAACCGACGCCCCTATTGTGGGCCCTACCCCCCATTCCTGCAAGAGGCGTGCTTAACCCTTCGCGTCGATCCAATTCTTTCCGGCACCGATAGTTACGACGAGCGGCACCCGGAGGCTGATCACCCCCTCCATCTCGCGTTTTACCAGTGCTCCGGCATCCGCCTGCTCGCCCTCGGGGACCTCAAACACGAGCTCGTCGTGCACCTGGAGGAGCATCTTGGTGCGCGAGTTACCCGCCTTGAGCGCGGCATGGATCCGGATCATCGCGATCTTGATCAGGTCCGCCGCCGAGCCCTGGAGCGGGGAGTTGGTCGCGGTCCGCTCTCCAAAGCTGCGGATGCTGAAGTTCCGGTCGCGTAGCTCGGGGATGTAACGCCGCCGGCCAACCAGCGTCTCGACGAATCCGCGCTGGCGGGCTTCATCGACGGTCTTGTCGAGCCAGGTGCGCACGCCCGCGAAGCGCTCGAAGTAGTGTTTGATGAATGTCTTCGCTTCCTCGAGCGTGATTCCGAGCTGGCGGGACAGCGCCATCGCGCCTTGGCCGTAGATCGTCGCGAAGTTGATGGTTTTCGCGCGGCTCCGCATCTCGCCGGTCACGCTGGATTCTGGAACGCCGAAGATCACCGCTGCGGTCTGGCGGTGGATGTCGCCGCCACGCTGAAATGCCGCCACGAAGGCCGGATCGTTCGAGAAGTGCGCCAGGAGCCGGAGCTCCACCTGCGAGTAGTCGGCGATGAGCAGCAGCCGCCCAGGCGGGGCGACGAATGCGCGGCGGATCTCGCCCCCCCGCTTGGTGCGCACGGGAATGTTCTGGAGATTGGGATCGGACGATGACAATCGACCGGTGGCCGCGCCCGTCTGATTGAAGCTCGTGTGGACCCGGCCCGTCTCGGGGCGGATGTATCCTGGCAGGGCATCCACGTAGGTGGACTTCAGCTTCGTCAGCTCACGGTACTCGATTAGCAGTCGCGGGACTTCCGCCCCCTGGGCCGCGAGCTGTTCGAGAACCTCGACATCGGTAGACGCGCCTGTCTTGGTACGCTTCTGGACCGGCAGCTTGAGCCGCTCGAACAGCACCGTGCGCAGTTGGGGCGTCGAGTTGATGTTGAACTCGCCGCCGGCCGCGCGGTAAATGTCGAGCTCGAGGGTCATGAGCTCCTTGCTGAAGCCGCGGGACATCTCTCCCAGCAGCACCCGGTCCACGAGAATGCCGGTGGTTTCCATATCCACCAACACCGGAATGAGCGGGATTTCGATTTCATCGAGCAAGCGCACGAGATGATGTGCTTCGATGTCGGCCCGGAACGCCTCCTCGAGCCGTAACACCATCTCGGCTTGTGCCGCCGACACGCGCGCCGCCTCGACGGGCGGCACCTGGGCGAATGTCCGCTCGGTTCCTCCGCCCTTCCCTTTTCCCAGGAGCTGCGCCGTGATGGGCAGCTCCACCGAGAGATGCTCACGCGCGAGATCATTGATGGCGTGGGAGCGATTGCCGGGATCGAGCACGAAGCTTGCCACCATCGAGTCGTAGGCGACGCCATCGAGTCCGGCACCGGCGCTGGCCAGCGCAACCCATGCCGCCTTGATATCGTGTCCCGCTTTGCGAACGGTGGGGTCGGCGAGCAGCGTGCGGAGCGGCGCGAGCGCCTCGCTCGCCAACGGAGGCAGGTTGCGCGGCGGCGTGTCGTCGAACTCACCTTCGCGCGGCTGATGGCCGAAGGGGAGATACCACGACCGGCCCGGCGCCACCGCGAACGAGACGCCTGCCAGGCCGGGCTCCGTTTGCAGCGCCACCAGGCGCGCGCCACGGAGCGCCTCGATCATGCGCGGCAGATCGGCAGGATCGTCGACGATCTGGGGATCGGCCAGCTGCGGCACGCGCGGCCCGGCAGGAGCGGGCGGGGACGCCGGGGCGCCTTGCGCCGCGCCCGCGTCGCCGGGCGGCGAGGAGGCGACGCCCACCGCCACCAGATCGGCGAGCTTCGGAATGAGGGTGCGGAACTCGAGCTCCGTGAACAGGGTCGCCAGCACGTCGGTGTCCGGCGTGCGCACGCGCAGCTGCTCGAGGTCGAACGCGACCGGCACATCGCGCCGCAGCGTCACGAGCTCGCGCGACAGGCGGGCGTTGTCGGCCTGTGCGAGCAGCGCTTCGCGGGGGCGCTTGCCGGGGATGTCGGCGGCCTGCGCTAGAATCCGGTCGAGGTCGCCGTAGGTCTCGAGCAGCTGCACGGCGGTCTTCTCGCCGATTCCTTTCACGCCGGGAATGTTGTCGGAGCTGTCGCCGACCAGCGCGAGGTAGTCGACGACCCGCTCGGGCGGAACGCCGAGCCGTTCGCTGGCATTCGACTGATCGACCCACTGCTCCTCGACGGCCGCCTGGCCGCCGCGCCCCGGGTTGAGCAGCGCGATTCCCGCGCCGATCAACTGGTAAAAGTCCTTGTCGCCGGAGACGATGACGGCCTGCAGCCCATCGGCGACCGCGTGCTGCGCGAGTGTCGCCACGACATCATCGGCTTCGTACCCGTTGATCGCGATGACCGGTATGTGGAACGCATCGAGGATCTGACAGACCCGTTCGAGCGAACGGTCGAAGTCCTGCTGCAGCTCCGCACTGAGCTTCTCGCGGGTCGCTTTGTACTCCGGATACTGCGCCGAGCGGAATGACACGCCGCGGTCGTGGACCCAACCGACGTATTCGGGATGGTAGTTCTCGTATAGCCGCAGCAGGAAGTTCGTGATGCCCCACACCGCCGAGGTGTTCTCCCCGCTCTTGGTCGTCAACGGCCGGGCGATCATGGCGAAGAACGCGCGGTAGATGAGGGCGTAGCCGTCCACGAGGAAGACGTTCGTCTTGCCGGCGGACGTGGCGGGGATGGGTGGCGCTGGGCGCGGCGGCATGGGTCGAAAACTAGCGCCTCAAACAACAACCCCGCCCGTTATCGCGGGCGGGGCGGACGGTCGGGTGAAGGGCGCGGGTTAGGCGCGCACGACGTTCGTGGCGTGGAGCCCCTTGTCCCCCTGCTTCACTTCGAACTCCACCACCTGACCCTCGGCGAGCGTCTTGAAGCCATCCATCTGAATCGCCGAGAAATGCACGAACACGTCTTCGCCGCCTTCCTGTTCAATGAAGCCATATCCCTTGGCGTCATTGAACCACTTCACCTTTCCCTTGATCACGTTCCGCCTCCTGCAGAGTCTTGTGCCTTACACACGTGGACGCGCTAGAAAAGACCGATGGCTCGCGAGGCTGTCAAGCGGGATTTCTACGGTTCGTACAATGCCCGATACAACTCGCGATTGCGCAACAGGCTGCGAACGTAGCCCCGCGTCTCTGGGTAGGGAATCAGTTCGATGAAGCGATCGGCATCGGACGCGCCGGCACGGTCCAGCCAGCGGCGGACGGGTTGCGGCCCGGCGTTGTACGCCGCAATCGCGGCATCGACCCGACCGAAGTGTTTGAGGAGCTCGGCGAGATGCGCGGCGCCGAGGTGGAGATTGAGATCCGGGACCGTGATCCACTCCGGATAGAAGGCCACATCGAGCCCTCGCGCCATGAGCGAGGCGGTGCTCGGCAGGAGTTGCGCGAGCCCACGCGCGCCCGCGGGTGACAGCGCCTCGACGTCGAAGACACTCTCCTGACGCACCAGCGCGGCCAGGAGCAACGCGTCGACGCCGAATTCCTGCGCCTCCGCCTCGACCGCGGCACGATTCGGCCATGGGAAAATCGCCCGCAAGACCCGCACGTCGTTGGGAGCGAGCAGCGCCGCCTGCCAGCCCAGCCGGACCGCGGCCGATCCGTAGCCGCGCACCCCCAATCCCTCACTCCACGCGAGCCGGCCTTCGAGATCCTGCGGGGGGTGAGCCAGCACGACCCGCACCTCTGCCTGTGCTTCACTGTCGAGCCCGGCGAGGAGCAGCGTGTCGATGCGCGCGAGACCCGCAGCCACCGCCTCCGGAGGCGGCGCCGGCGCGCCGAGCGGAGCGAATGCCAGCGGTGGCAGACCGGTCTCGCGGCGAGCGCGCATGCCGTAGTAGCCAACCGAATCCTCCTGCGCCAGCGCCAACCAGATGCGCCTGGCCTGCGCCGCATCCCCGCGCGCTTCCGCCATCTTGCCGAGCCAGAATCGCGCCGCCGTGCGCTGCGGTCCGGACGCGTCGATCTCCGATTGATACAGCGCGGCGGCGCTGTCCGGATGACCCGCGCTTTCCGCGTGCGCAGCGAGGCGGAAGCGCGCGAGCGAGGCGCGCGGGTCGCCGGGATAGCGGGCGATCAGCTCCGCATACCAGCGGCCCGCCTGCCCCCAATCGTCGCGACCGTCCTGCATGTCGCCAAGGATGTAGAGCGCTCCGGGCGCCGCCGAGTCGGCGGGGTAGCTGTACGTGAACCCGGACAGGGCCGGGATCGCCGTCGAATCGCCGAGCCGCACGAGCACGCGGGCGCGGCGGTAGATCGCGAGCGGCCGCGCAGCCGAGTCGCGCGCGGCGGCGCCGTACACGCGCACCGCGTCGCGGAGGAGGCCGGACGAGACGAGCAGCTCGCCGTACAGGAGCAGCGTGGCCGCACTCGAGTCACCCGCGCGGAGCGCGTGCTCCACATGAATGCGGGCATCACGCACAGTCGTGCGCCGGTTCAGGGCGCGTGCCAGGGCAACGTGTTGGTCGGGAGCACGCGGCGGCAGCGGGCCGATCGCCAGGCTCACCGCGGCCGCGGCATCGTCGCCGAGCGGGTCGCGCGCCAGCAGCGCATAAAGCATCGTGCGCGCGCGAGCGGAATCGCCCGTCGCGAGGGCAAGGCGCGCCGCGTCGAGGGCTCCACCCTTCCCCGCCGCGGCGAACGCCTCGATGGCGCGCGCTGTGTCGCCGCCGAGCAAGAGCGCGCGCGCCCGCGCGATCGGGACATCCCGGGCGGCGGGCGCCGGCAGGTCGGCGAGGAGCTGGCTGACCGCCGCGGTATCGCGCGTGACGCGAGCCTGACGGACCCGCAGCCACGTGTCGATGCTCGCCAACTTGCCGCCCGCGCGCGCAGCGGCGAATGCGGCCGCCGCACTGTCCGGCTGCCCCGCGGCGTCGAACGCCACACCCGCCCGCACGGCGAGGAGCGGGAGACGCGCCGCCGGCGCCCGGCCACGGGCCAACTGGAAATGCGCGGCCGCCTCCGCGTAGCGGCCGACGCCGAACTCCGCCTGCGCCAGCACCGCGAGCGCCTCACCATCCAAGTAGTCGAGCAACCACGGTTCCCCGACGAGCAGCGTTCGGGCGTACTCGAACCGGTGGGCGTGGACCTCCGCCTTCGCGCCCTCGACGATCAGAAACGCATTGGGATTGGGGTCGCGCCGGGCGGCGGCGAGCAAGGTCTCGGCGGCATGCCACGGCCGCCCCGACAACCGGAGCGAGTCGGCGCGGTAGGTGGCGGTGTGGTCGGGTGGAACGTCGGTCTGGGCGCAGCCCAGCGACGCCAGCAGCAGCTCCCCCGCGAGCGCCGCAATCCAGATGGCGCCGGACCGTCTCACCGTCGTGACTGCCTCAACCGCATCAGCGCGCGCTGATAATCGGCGCGCGAGGCCGGCGTCAGACGATAGCGGCTGAATCCCGTTTGATCCTGGAAGTACAGGACGAGCCGTGCCGCCGCATAGGTCCACCGCAACACACGGAGCCCGCCGCGGTCGAGACCGCTGTTCGATAGATCGGCGGTCTCGTCCGGCTCGCCGAGGGAGATGAATACTTCGCCACGCTCTGTCAGCCATCCGGGCCCACCTTCATCCTGAAATCGCATGTTTGCCTGCTGCACCCGCCGAAAGTAGTCGTCCAGCGCCTCATTCTCGGGGGTCAGCGTCACCGGATCGGTGGCCTTCCATAACGCCCGCCAGACGTCGGGGCGATGCTCGGGGGTGGCGCGGCGCAGCGAATCCACCCAATCCTGGCGGTCGAAATAGCGCAGCAAGCTCATCATCTCCTCGAAATTCGTGATCACCCACTGATTCGAGAAGCTCACCAGAAAGCGGGTCCGCGTGGTATCCCCCTCCCCCTTCCCCCCACCGGCCGAGAGCGCCTCCAGCTCGGCCGCGCCCACGGGGAGTTGGGACGGCACCATGACAATCGTCGCCGACGATACGTCCGTGCCGGTCGTCAGCGGCACGGAGTCACGCCAGAGCTCACGACCCGCGCCGTCGACGACTCGGGCCACAATTGGTGGCGCTCCCCGTCCGGGCGGGGTGCCGTAGCGCTCGATGTAGAATCGCATCGAATCGGGACCGTATGGCAACGTCGCGCGCGGATTGGCGACCAGCTTCGGTACGGCGCCGCGCTCGGGCCGGCCCTCTGCAGTGTACACCGCGATCGGCCTCGACATCCCCGAGCCGGCAAAGCGCGGCGCGGTGTCGGCCCGCTCGGCGCGCGCAAACGCGGGGCCATTGCGATCGCGCACCATCGCCATGACGTAGTAGACGCCCGGCGGCAAGGTGAGAAACTGCTGAAAGATCACGCTCTCGTCGGTGCGCAGCGTCTCCTGAAAATTGCGCACGCGCACCTGCTCGTCGCTGCCGATCTGCCGTACCGCGGTCAAGCTCGTGCTGTCGGCGCGGAACGACGCCTCGACGTGATACTCCGCCACGAATTCCGATCCGCGACGCTGGAAGGTGAGCGTCTGGTTCGTGAGCGACACCGAGAACAACGCGAGCGTCGAGTCGGGGGTTGGTCCGGCGAGATAGCGCACGGACGCGACGAACGGCAAGGCGCCGCCTCCGACCAGCGCCCCCATCGAGCGGTACACGCCTGACGCGTCGAACAGGCGGGGCGACGCGGGACCCGGGTGCGGCGCGGCCTCGGCACTCCCGGCGCGCTGCGGTGGTCCGCAGCCGCCAGCCGTGAGAATGGCCGTTGCAACCAGTGCCACCCGTCGCATCACTTGCCGAGCCTCAAATCGGGACGTTAGTTTCGCGCACAACCCCCATGGCTCTCGAAAACCTGGCCGGCAGGTCGATTGCCGGCTACCGCCTCCTCGAGCGGGTCGGCGAAGGAGGGACGGCGGAGGTGTACCGCGCCGAGCACGCGGAGCGCGGCGCGTGTGCGTTCAAGGTATTGCGGGAGCGTCTCAGGGGCGACCCCATCGTCGTCAAACGCTTCCTGCGGGAAGCGGGATATGGGTCGCGCGTCGTGCATCCAGGTGTGGTCCGCACCTACGACTTCGGCGAAGCGGACGGCCTCTACTATCTCGCGCTCGAGTGGGCCACCGGCGAGCCGCTCGCCGACTTCCTACACCGCGACGGACCGCTCGCTCCCGCGGACGCGGTCGCGCTGGTCCGCCAGCTTGCCGACGCGCTGGCCGCAGCGCACGCGGCCGGCATCGTCCATCGCGATCTGAAACCCGAGAACATCATGTACGACCCGGGCGCGCGCCGCGTGAAGCTGCTCGACTTCGGCATCGCGCGCGACGCGGAGCTCCCGCCCGAGGAGCGGCTGACCCGCACCGGGTTCTTCGTCGGCACCCTGCAGTACGTCGCGCCCGAGGCGCTGTCGGGTGAGCTGGTGGACGGGCGCGCCGACATCTACAGCCTCGCGAAAATCGCGTACTACATGCTGACGGGGCGGCATCCGCACAACGGGCGCAGCCCGCGCGAGTTGTTCCAACAACTCCTCAGCGGGAAAGCGACGCCGTTGTCGGAGGCGAGCAGCCGCAAGTTCCCGCCTGCGCTCGAGGCCGCGGTGATGAAGGGTCTGTCCCGGCAGCCTGGGGACCGGCAGCCAACGGTCACCGCGTTTGCGGACGAGCTGGAGGCGGCCCTCGTCGAGACCAAGGGTTCGGCGAAGTCGCGCGGCCTCTTGGGGACGCTCAAAAACATCGTCGGCAAGCGGAACAGTGAATAGTAGTAGCGACTACTACTACCTACGAAACACGCTCAAGGATCTGCTCCTCGCGCGCTCGGTGCGGCGCGGCGAATTCGTGCTCGCGTCCGGTCGCCGGTCGTCCTTCTATGTCGATGCACGGCTCACCACCATGTCCGGTGATGGCCTCGCCGTCGTCGGTGGCCTCGGGCTCGACCGCATGGGCGTACGCGGCTGGACTCCCCGCGCCGTCGGCGGTCTGACGCTCGGGGCCGATCCGATCGCCTACGCGCTGGCGCTCACCGCGCGCCGCCGCGGCCAGTTGCTGGACGCCTTCACCGTGCGCAAGCAACCCAAGGACCACGGCACCGGACGGCGCATCGAGGGTTGCTTCGCGTCCGGGTACGCCGTCGTCATCGTCGAGGACGTGCTCACCACCGGGAGCTCGGCGCGTGAGGCGATCAGCGCCGTGACGAGCGAAGGGGGCAGCGTGCTCGGCGTGATGGTGGTGCTCGATCGGGAGGAAGGCGGTCGGGAGTCGCTCGAGCGGGAAGGACATGTCGTCGAAGCGTTTCTCACCGCAACCGATCTGGGGTTGGGACCGCCGCAGTGACCGAGCCCATCCGCCGCCTGTCGTTCGCCGCACGCGCGCGTGGCTGGCACGACGACGCCACCGCGCTGGAGCAGCGGTTCAAGGATCTCGAAACATTCGACCGCAGCCACCGGCGCCGCTGGGCCATCGCCGCCGCGCTGCTCGTGCTCGGCGTGCTCGGCAAATTGGGCGGCGTCACCGACACGCGCCTCGGCACGATCGTGCTCGTCGCCGGCGGCGCCGCGGTGCTCAACGCGATCGTCGGGCTCATCAACGAGCGCGGGTGGTATCGCTGGTGGTTCATCTATATGCTCCCGCTGCTCGACGTCGCGCTCGTCAACATGCTCGTCATCTGGTTCGGCCACGGCGGCGTGGTCGCGGCACTCTTTATCGCTGTGCTGCCGTACGCGTTCGATCAGGGCCAGGCGGTCGGTGACTTTCTCGTACTCGTCGCGTCGATCGCGTATTTGATCGCGACCTGGGCACACGGCGAGCTGTATCCGGGCGGATCGGGGCTCGACACCAGCGCCTATCTCGAGACCGGCGTGTTCATCGTCGTCGCGATGGCGCTGAAACGCATCCCCGCGACGCTGATTCGACGGATTCGCCATGCGCGCAGCGTCATGGGCGAAGCGGAGCAGGGGTACCTCGCGGTGCGCGCGGCGGCGGCCGAAGCCGACGAGCTCGGCTTCCTCGAGAAGAGCTTCAACCGCATGCTCGAGGAGATCGGCACGACGATCTCGTCGGTGCAGCGCGAAGCCGATGAAGTCGCGGCGTTCGCCGAAGAGCTGGCCGCGGCCGCACAAGAGCTGCATGCCACGACGGAGTCGTTGACCCAGAGCTCGCAGCGCCTCGCCGGCGACCTCGGCAACCAGCGCGGCCTGGCCGATGGCGCTCGCGGCGAGAGCGCCAAAGCCGCCGATCAAGCGGAATCGCTCCGCGTGCGTGCCGAGCTGATGCAGGTCGATGCGTCGCGGCTCGTCAGCACCGCGGAGCGGGGACGTGAGCGCGTCGCACGCGCGAGCGCGACGCTCCGCGCGGTGGGGGAAGAGGTGCGCGCGACGGCCTCCACCGTCGCCGGGTTATCGGGAATGTCGGAGCGGATCGGCGTGTTCGCGCAGACGATTGCCCGGATCGCGCGGCAAACCCATCTGCTCGCCCTCAACGCGGCGATCGAGGCGGCGCGAGCCGAGGAGCACGGCGAAGGCTTCGCGGTCGTCGCCGACGAGGTGCGCTCCCTCGCGGCCGAGGCAGGGAAGTCCGCGCGCGAAGTCGCGGAGTTGGTGAGCGATCTGCGCACGGGGATCGAGGCGGCCGCGCGCGCGATGCAGTCAGGCGAGGTCAAAGTCCGCGACATCGGCGCCGTCGCCGCCGAAGCGGACGGCGCGCTCCAGGAGCTGCATCAGGGCGTGCAGTTGATGGGCGATCTCGTGAACGCCACGGCCGAAGTCTCGCGGAGCCAGGCACACCGCCTCGCCGAGCTGGCACAATCGTTACAGCAAGTCGCCAGTATCTCGACAGCTTCGTCCGACAGCGCCAACAACACCGCCGCCGCGACGGAAGCGCAGATCACGTCCATGGGCGAGTTGACGGCAACATCTCAACAGCTCGCCCAGCTCGCCGAGCGGCTGCGCGGCGGCATCGCGAGATTCTCGGTCCTGCGTCGTGATCAGACGACGACCGACCACCAGATCCGCCCCGCCGCCGACTAGGCCTCACCCCCTGTCCCCCTTTCCGTTCCGGAGAGGGGGGAATCACCCCGCTCGGGAGACCGCTACGGCGCTCGGGCCTTGGTCCCATGACCCCGCGTTGAAGGGGCGAAACGCCCGCAGGGCCTCCCGGTACGGGGTGATGAGCAGGTCGATATAGCGTGCCAGCGCCACCTCGAACGGAAAGCGGCGCCGGAATTCTCCGGCCGTGACGCCCAGGACGGCTCGCAAATGACGGCCGAAGCTCTGCGGCGACGAGTAGTCCATGCGGTAAGCGACATCGGCCACCGACAGTCCGGGGTTCTGGAACAGGAAGGCGGCGTGCAGCAGCCGCATGCCCGCGAGATAGGTCTTGGGCGACGGAATCCCGGCGCGATGAAACCGAGACATCAGGGTACTGGGCCGGATGCGGAGGTGCCGCGCCAACCCCCGCACGGTGCTGAGCGCCGGCGCCAGCCGCGTCACCGCTTCGAAGAAGAGGCGCGTCTCCTCCGGCGGGGCTTGGTCGGGAGGGGCGCCAAGCGCGGGAACGAGCCGGGCGAGAATGCGCGCCGCGACCGGGGAGGCCGGATGTCCCACGAGGTCCCGTAGTCGCCGCCACCCATCGGGCTCCGTGCAGTCGACCGCGTTCCGGACGCCCGTGGCGCCGAGGCGGAGCAGTGTTTCCGTCGCCTCCCGGTCGTGCCGCGAGACGAGCGCAACGGCGGGAATGGCAGGGAACTCGCGGACAAACCGTGCGACGCCAGGCAGCGCTTCGCCCTGACAGCGATGGACCGAAATGATCACCGCGTCGACGCGCCGGCGCCGCACCACGTAGAGCGCTTCCCGCAGGGAGTCGGCGTGCAGCGTGTCGAAACAGCCCTGTCCCGCGGCGTCGATGCGTGGGCGTTCCGGAGCGGGAAGAACCGTGCAGACGGTGACCATGCGCCCCGATGGTAGCTGGGCCATTTCAACCGGTGGTCACCGGTCCCGCATTGCGCGACATCGCCCGGCGGGTCAATTTGCGAACGGAGCCTACCCAAAAAATGCTCGACCGGACCCGCCTCCTGCTGCTGGGCCTCTGCGCGCTCGCGCTGGGCTGCGATGCGCTTCCGAAATTCCAGTTCAAGCTGCAGTCAGAGATCCAGCGGGAGTTTCGTGTTACGAGCGCGATGGTCATGGTCATCGATACCACGAACATGGTGGTGATGGTCTTCGACGACGCCCACGCCGCCTTCGAGCCCAAGGAGCTGGCGGGATTCGAAGCGCAGGTGGCCCAGTACGCCGTCACGCATTATCAGCCGGGAAGACTCAAGAGCGTGGGTGTCATGGTCGGTCGGGCGAGCCGGAAGGGGTCCGAGCGCCCACCCGAACCGGTGGTCTTCCTGCCCGAGTATCACTCCGACGGCAGTGTGCGGCTCGCGCTCATGCCGTCGGGACGGATGAGGGCGGCGCCGGCACTACCCGAACGCCAATGACCTCGAAGCGCTGGCTCGTCGGGTTGTCGTCGCTCGTGGTCATGCTGACCATCGCCGGCGCCGTCAGCTTCGTGCGGTACGCCCGCCTCCACGCCCCCCAGCCGACGCTGGTAGCGGTTGCACCCTTCGACATCCTCGTGCCCGGCCTCGAGCCATGGCGGGTCCGCCTGGCACAAGAGCTCACCACGGGCCTCGACAGCATGGCGCCCCTTACCGCAGTGTCGCAGGACGTCGTGCGCGAGCGCTGGCGGGCACAGCAGCGGCCGGAGATCGCGGCGCTCGACCTCGCGCGCCGCACCAGCGCCGGCATCGCCGTCTACGGGCGGCTCGATCCGCTCGCCAGCAAGAGCGATTCCGTGCTCGTGAGATTGATCGTGATCGACGCGGGGACGGGCGAGGTGCGTTCCGTCATGAACTCCCCCTGGCCTCGTGCGCTGCTGCCCACGCTCGCCAGGGCGCTCGCTGATGACGTGCGTCAGAACTATCGTTAAGCACGAGTGACTGATCCCTTTGCAGCGCTGAACGCCGCTCTCCCCGACAACTACGTCATCGATCGGGAGTTGGGGCGCGGCGGCATGGCGCTCGTGTACCTGGCGCGCGATACCCGCCACGAACGGTTCGTCGCGCTGAAAACGTTGCGCCCCGAGATCGCGATGGCCCTCGGCCGCGAGCGGTTTTTGCGCGAGATCAAGTTGGCGGCCGGGCTCCAGCATCCGAACATCCTGCCGGTCTACGATTCCGGCGACGCCGGCGGCACGCTGTACTACGTCATGCCGTTCGTCGAAGGCGAATCCCTACGCGACCGGCTGGACCGCGAGCCCCAGCTGCCGGTGGACGACGCGCTCCAAATCGCCAAGGAAGTCGCCGAAGCGCTCGCCTACGCGCACGACCACGACGTCGTGCACCGGGACATCAAACCGGAAAACATCATGATGTCGGGCGGGCACGCGATCGTCACCGACTTCGGCATCGCGCGCGCGGTCAGTGCCGCGGGCGGCGACAAGCTGACCCAGACGGGGCTCGCGATCGGGACGCCGGCATACACGCCGCCCGAGCAAGCCTCGGGCTCTGGCCTCGTGGACCGGCGCAGCGACATCTACAGCCTCGCGTGCGTGCTCTACGAGACGCTCGCCGGCCAGCCGCCGTTCACGGGGCCGACGGCGCAGGCGATCATGGCGCGGCATTCACTCGACGCCGTGCCGCGGCTCAAGATCGTGCGCGACGCGATTCCCGACGAGCTCGAAGTCGTGATCGAGCGCGCGCTCGAGAAAGTGCCGGCAGACCGGTATCAGACGTCCGGAGAATTCGCCAAAGCGCTGACCGCGGCGAGTACCGGCCGGGTCTCGCGGGTAACGGTCGGGCGGCGCCGGTCGTCGTATTTCGTCCGGAAGCGGCGCGTGCTCTCGATGGCGCTTGGCGCCGTCGGGCTCGTCGTCGCGGCTTGGCTCATCCTGGGCAAACGGGGCAGTGCGACGTCTGCGAGTGGGGCGCTCGATCCGCGGCGAGTGGCGGTTTTGTACTTCGGCGACCTGAGCCCCGACAGCTCGCTGCGCTATCTCGCCGACGGACTTACCGAGGCGCTAATCGACAAACTCTCGCAGGTCCGCACGCTCCACGTCATCTCACGCAACGGCGTGCTGCCGTTCCGGCACTCTGATTTGCCGCGTGACAGCATCGCGCGGGCGGTTGGAGCCGGCACACTGGTCGAAGGCAGCGTCGACCCGGTGCGCGATCGCGTTCGCGTCACGGTGCGACTGGTGGACGGCTCGAGCGGCGCCGATCTGTTGCGGCGCGCCAGCTTCGAAGAGCCAGCCGGCAACCTCCTATTGATCCGCGATACGCTCGCCACTGAAGTCGCGCGCGTGCTGCGCGAGCAGCTCGGGGAAGAGGTTCGCTTGCGGGAAGAGCGGGCGGGTACGAGCAGCACCGAAGCGTGGACGCTCGTGCAGCAGTCCGAGCGGATCCGGAAAGACGCGGAAGTGCTGGTGCAAGCGAACAACGTGGAAGGCGCGGCCACGCGGTTCGGCCGCGCGGACTCTGTGCTGGCGGCCGCCGAGCGTGCCGATCGGCGCTGGGTCGACCCGATCGTGCTGCGCGGCCAGCTCGTCGAGCGTCGCGTGCGGCTCACGCGGAACGCGGCTCTTATAGATGAAGGGCTCGCGCACGCCGGCCGAGCGCTGGCGCTCGACTCACAAGATCCCGGCGCTCTCGAGCTGCGCGGCACGTTGCGCTACCGGCGCTGGCAGTTGGCCCGCCCGCCCGATCCACAACAGGCCAGCGCGCTGCTCGATGATGCCCGCCGTGATCTCGAACAGGCGACGAACATCGATCCAACCCTGGCGAGCGCGTTCGCCACGCTGAGCAGCCTCTATTACCAGACCAAAGATCTGCAAGGCGCGGCGCTGGCGGCGCGACGCGCGTACGAGGAAGACGCGTACCTCAGTAACGCGCCGGACATTCTCTATCGGCTGTTCTTTACCTCCTACGATCTCGATCAGCAGCGCCAGGCGCAGCGGTGGTGTGAGGAGGGGGACCGACGCTTTCCGCGAGATTTTCGCTTCCTCGAATGCCAGCTTTACATGATGACTCGCCTGGAGCAGCCGGACGTCCCTCGTGCCTGGCGGCTGCTCGCGGGAATCGATTCCCTGGTGCCGGCGCCCCGGCGCCAGGTCATTCACCTGCGCGAGCAGATGATGGTCGCCGCCACCATCGCCCGGGCGGGCCTGAAAGACAGCGCGCATGCGGTGATCGAGCGGTCGCGGGGCACCCCGGAGCTCGATCCCGAGCAGGACCTCGTCGCCATGGAGGCATTCGTCCGTACGCTCCTGGGCGAGCAGGACGAGGCTATCCGGTTGCTACAGCGATACGTAGCCGCCAATCCTGAGCACTCCTTCCGCGTCGGCGGCGACATCTTCTGGTGGTGGTGGGACCTGCAAAAGCATCCCGGCTTCCAGGCGCTCGCGCGACCGCATTCGTGACGTAGCTCACAAATCCCGTGACCCAGCTCACTTCTTGACGGGTCGCCATGTAGGCGCGCAATTTTCACGTACGCGTTCCGACAGACCGTTTGTAGTCGAGCAGGCCGCCGCAACCGTCCCAGATTTGCGCCCAGCTGGGGGTTGTACCAGGCCCCAACTGGGAGTCGCCCTATGAAGCGTATCGGCTTCACCGTCATCGCCGTCGCCGTAATTGCCGCGTGTCAAAACGATCGACCCTTCCCCCCTGGACCGAACGCACTGATTCAAGACGCAAACCACAACGCCGGCAACGCATTTTTCTTCTGGCTGCCGCCCGTGGTGAACCAGCAAGCCCCCGCGACACAGGTTTTCTCTCGGCAGCTGAGTCCCGTCGTCACGATTTCCAACCTCTGCACCGGCGCCGTCGTGCGGACGTTCTCCGGCGCGGCGATCTCGGTCAGCAACGGCTCGTATCACGTGAACTGGGCGACCGCTCAGGACAACCTGAACTCGGCGTGCACGTACCGGGTCACCGTGACCGTTGGGACCAAACTGATGGGATTCGCAGATGTGGATGTCGTCGACAGCGGCCGCGAACTGAAGAACGTGAACACGAGCGAGTTCATCCCGCTCCTCGAC
>DATLXS010000063.1:0-9981 GCA_035575675.1 Gemmatimonadales bacterium | reverse complement strand
CCGCAGCCAAGTCACCTGGAACCGGTTCGACGTCAGCTTCCTGATCCACGCCGCCGTCGGTCAGGACGTGTTCAACAACACGTCGCTCGTCTTCGCCAGCAGGAGCCAGGCCGTCGGGGGCTCCAATTTCCTGCGGCCCGCGCTGACCGACCCCACGGCGATCAGCGACCCCGCGATCTACTCGTCCCGCTGGATCGAGAGTGCGTCGTTCGTCCGGCTGCAGAACATCACGCTCGCGTATGATCTCAACTTCCCGTTCCTGATGCGCTCGGCGCGAACCGCCCGGGTGTACGTGTCGGCCGACAATCTCGTTCTGCTCACGGGGTATTCGGGACTCGACCCCGAAGTCTTTTCGGGCACCGGACTCGCCGTGCGTGGTATCGATTATCTCGTCTACCCCCACCCCCGTACGATCACGGGGGGTCTCCGACTCAACTTCTAGGGAGTGCTCGCAATGAAGAGACAATTTGTGACGCAATCGATCCGAGCGGGGGCGCTCCTGGGGCTGCTCATCGTGCCGCTGCAGGGGTGCACCAACCTCGATGAAACGCCGGTCAGCGTGATCACGCCGGGGACCTTCTTCCGCAACGAGGCGGAGGTGCAAGCCGCGCTCGCGGGCGTTTACGCGCAGCTGCGGAGCACGGCGCCCGAGGGACCGATCTACGACGCGAATGAAGTCAGCACGGACGAGATCGTGGTGCCGATCCGCGGCAAGGACTGGAACGACAACGGCCAGTGGATCGATCTGCACAATCAGACCTGGACGCCGACCAGCGCGGCGGCCTCGAATTTCTTCAACGGCGACTGGAATAGCGCGTATACCGGCGTCGCGCGCGCCAATCTGTTCATTGCCTCGGTCGAGCCCCTCACGGTTCCGAACAAGGCGACCTACCTGGCCGAGGGGCGGGCGCTACGGGCGTTCTACTACTACATCCTCATGGACTTTTTTGGGGGCGTGCCGATCGTTACGGACCCCACCGACCACGCGCTGCACGCCCGCAACACGCGCCGCGAGGTCTTCGACTTCATCGAACGTGAGCTGATTGCGGCGCGCGATTCCGGGCTGCCGGCGACGTGGGACCCAGCAAACAACGGGCGGTTCACCAAGGGCGCCGCAGACGCCATCCTCGCCAACATGTACCTGAACGCCGGCGTGTTCACCAAGGACGGCACGGGCGCGAGCCCTATCAACGCCACCGGATACAACTCGTGTTCGGGTGTAACCGTAAGCGGAGGCCAGGGTGCGTGCGCCGCCGCTATCGCCCGGGCGGATAGCATTCTGACGTCCGGCCACTACGCGCTGGCCGACTCGTTCCCCAAGATCTTCCGCGCCGACAACGCCAACTCGCCGGAGAACATCTTCGTCGTGAAGTTCATCAACAAGGACCAACTGGGGATTGGTATCGATATGGCGGCGCTGCACTACTGCCAGTATTCGGGGGTCACGCCCTGGAATGGCTTCGCGACGCTCGCGCAGACGTTCAACGCCTTCGACCCAGCCGACAAACGACGCCAGACGATCCTGGTCGGACCACAGCGCGACGTGCTGACCGGTCAGCTGGTGACCGTACGCGTGGCCAACGCCTGTCCCGCGTATACTCCCGCGAATGCCCTGGTCTTCACCGTCACCATCGACTCGATCACCAAGGCGAGCGAAGGCGAAGGCCCCCGGCTCTACAAGTGGCCGGCCGACCCCGCCCACGTGCAGCAAAACAGTGGCAACGACTACGCCTGGTTTCGCCTCGGCGAGATCTATCTGATCAAGGCCGAAGCGGAGCACGTGCTGGGGCAGGACGCTCAGGCGCTGACGTTGCTCAACACGTTGCGGAACCGAGCCGACCCCGTCGCACCGGCGCTCGGGGCCGTGTCGGATTCCGTGATCCTCAGCGAACGGCTGTTCGAGCTGTTCGGTGAAAGCAAGCGGCGGCAGGACCTCATCCGGTTCGGCCAATACACCGGCCGAACGGACGCCGCATCGGGAATAGTCGGCGGCAAGGTGGGGAGGCCGGCGTACTACGTCCTGATGCCGATCCCGCAGGTGCAGATCAACGCCAACCCCCAACTGGCCCAGAATCCCGGGTACTAATTGGCGTGGCGTAATCGTTCGGTAGGGGCGCAGCATGCTGCGCCCCTACTTTTTTTGCTCGCCCTCGCGCTGGGTTGCTCCGAGCCACCAGAGCGGGCATTCGCTCCCCCTCCGATGGGCGAAACGCTGTTCACCCTCCTCCCCTCCAGCTATACCGGCGTCACATTCGCGAACCGCCTGACCGACACGCGCGACTTCAACGTCTTCACCTATCGCAACTTCTATAACGGCGGGGGCGTCGCGATCGGCGACCTGAGCGGTGATAGCCTGCCCGAGATCGTGCTCACGTCAAACCAAGGTGGCCCGCGGCTCTACCTCAACCTCGGCCACTTCCGCTTTCGTGACGTCACGACAGCAGCCGGCATCGAGGAGCATGGCCGCTGGACGACGGGCGTGACGCTCGCGGATGTCAACGGCGACGGGCGGCTCGACATCTACGTGTGTCACGCCGGCCTCGGACCCGCCAGCGCGCGCGCGAACAGCCTCTACATCAATCAGGGGATGCGGGACGGCGTGCCGGTGTTCCGCGAGATGGCCGCGCAGTACGGGCTCGCCGATACGGGCTACTCGACGCAGGCCGCGTTCTTCGACTACGACGGCGACGGCGATCTGGACATGTTTCTGATCCGCAACTCGCCGCGCCCGGTCGCGAGCATCGCGGTCAAGAACGAGCGCAACCAGCGCGACCCGTTGGGCGGCCACGAGCTCTACCGCAACGACGGCGGCCATTTCGTGAATGTCAGCGAGCAGGCGGGCATTTACGGGCCGACGATCGGGTTTGGGTTGGGAACCGCCGTCGCGGACGTGAATCGCGACGGCCGGCCCGACGTCTACGTCGCGAACGACTTCTTCGAGCGCGACTACCTCTACCTCAACAACGGCAATGGGACGTTCCGCGAGGTGCTCGAGAACGCGCTGCCCGTCTCGAGCTACTTCTCCATGGGCGTGGATATCGCCGACCTCGACAACGACGGCTGGCCCGATATCTACACGAGCGACATGCTCCCCGAAGACGACTACCGCCTCAAGACGACGCAATCGTTCGAGCCGTGGACGCTCTATGACTCCAAGGCGCGTGAGGGATTCGATCACCAGCTCATGCGCAACATGCTGCAACGCAACAACGGCAACGGCACCTTCAGCGATCTCGCGTGGCAGGCCGGCGTGGCGCGCACCGACTGGAGCTGGGCCGCGTTGATCGCCGACTTCGACCTCGACGGCAACAAAGACATCTTCGTGGCCAACGGTCTGGCCAAAGACGTCACGTCGCAGGATTACATCGCGTTTCTCTCGAACGACCAAACGCTGCAGGCGGCGACGCGCGGCGGGAAGGAGCGAGTCGATTTCACGAGCCTGATCAACGCGATGACGTCGACCAAACTGCCGGACTATGCGTTCCGCAACACCGGCAACCTCACGTTCACCAAGGTGAGCGCGGCGTGGGGACTTGACCGGCCAAGTTTCTCCAACGGGGCCGCGTACGGGGACTTGGATGGCGACGGCGCGCCCGATCTCGTGGTGAACAATGTCAACGACGAAGCGTTTGTCTACCGCAACAACGCGCGGTCTCAGCTTTCCGCCAATCGGTTTTTGCAAGTCAACCTGGTCGGCGACAGCACGAACCGATTCGCTGTCGGCGCGCGCGTGACCCTGCGCACCCGCGACCGCCAGTTCATGCAGGAGCTCGAGCCGACGCGGGGATTCCAGTCGAGCGTCGACTACACATTGACCTTCGGAGTCGGCGCCATCGATACGGTGGAATCGGTCACCGTCGATTGGCCTGATGGTCGCACGAGTGGCACGACTCACGTCGGCACGAATCAGCGGATCACGATTCGAGAGTCAGACGGTCATTTCCAACCGCCCATCCGCCCATCCGCCCATCCGCCGTTGTTCAGAGACGTTACCGCGCAAGTCGGCCTGGATTTCAGTCACCACGAAAACGACTTCGTCGATTTCGACCGCGAGCCGCTGATGCCCAAGATGGTGTCGCGCGAAGGCCCATTTGTGGCCGTGGGGGACGTCAATCACGACGGGCTGGACGACTTCTTCATCGGCGGGGCCAAGGGACAGCCCAGCGCGCTGTACGTGCAGCGCCCCAACGGCACGTTCGTCGCGACCAATCAGCCGCTGTTCGCAGCCGACGCGATCTCCGAGGACCTCGGCGCCGCCTTCTTCGACGCGAACGGCGACGGCAATCTCGACCTCTACGTCGTGACCGGCGGCAACGAGTTCTCCGATCTCGCGCCCCCGCTCGAGGACCGGCTCTACCTGGGCGACGGGCACGGCGGCTTCACCAAGACGCAAGGCCGCCTGCCGCTCTCGTATGCCAGCGGCTCACGCGTCGCGGCCCAAGGGGACTATGTGTTCGTGGGCGCCCGCGTGAGGCCGGCCCGCTACGGCATCACGCCGCCGAGCGCGCTGCTCAGAAACGATGGTCTTGGCCACTTCACCGATGTGACCGCGCGGGTCGCGCCGGAGCTGGCGCGCGTCGGCATGGTCACCGACGCGCTGTGGGCGGACGTCGATCATGACGGCCGCTTGGATCTCGTCGTCGTCGGCGAGTGGATGCCGATCACCGTCTTTCGCAACACCGGGACGACGTTCGAGCGCATGGCCGTGCGCGGACTCGAGCACACCGCGGGCTGGTGGAATCGCATCATCACGGGCGATTTCAACGGGGATGGCCGTCCCGATTTCGTGGTGGGCAACCTCGGCCTCAACACGCGCCTCCACGCCTCTCCCACGCAGCCAGTGCGCATGCACGTCAAGGATTTCGACGGCAACGGCTTTCCCGAGCAGATCGTGTCGCTGTACGAGAACGACAGGTCACTGCCGCTGGCATTGCGGGACGAGCTCACCAACGCACTGCCCTACCTCAAGCCGCGCTATCCCAAGTACTCCGACTATGCGGGCCAGACCGTGGAACAGATCTTCGGAAACGCATTGACTGACGCGGTGCTGCAGCAGGCTGAAACGTTTGCGAGCGCGGTCCTGCTGAGCAATCGCGACGGCTCCTACACGCTGGTCCCGCTGCCGCGCGAGGCGCAGATTGCCCCCGTCTACGGCATCCTGGCCGGGGATTTCGACCACGACGGAAAGCTCGATCTGTTGCTCGCGGGAAACTTCAGCGGCGTGCAGCCGGAGATCGGCAGCATGATGGCGAGCTACGGGCTGCTGTTGCACGGCGACGGCCACGGCGGGTTTACGGCCCTGAACGAGGCGCAGAGCGGATTCGCCGTACCCGGCGAGGCACGCGACATCCAGCGGCTCCGCACGCGGCGCGGTGACCTGTACGTCGTTGCGCGTAACAACGACCGCCCGCTGTTCTTTCGGCCGCGCTAGTTTTCCTTGGTCCGGATGACGATCACGCCGTTGGCGCCGCGCATCCCGTACGCCGCCGTCGCGATGGCGTCACGCAGGACTTGCACCGTCTCGATGTCATGGACGTCGATGGCCGCGAGATTGCCGCTCACCGCGGGACCGAGCGGAATGCCGTTCAGGACGAACAAGGCTTCGTCGTCGCCGAGGATTGTGGTTTTGCCGCGCAGCACGAGTTTGGCGTGACCGTCCGTGGCTCGCTCGATTGCGAGACCCGGGACGCGCGCGAGCAGCAATTGCTCGAGCGACTGGCCCGGAGAATTGCGAATGTCGTCCGCGGTGAGCACCGTTCCGGGCGGCCGTGGATCCGGAGACGAGCGGTGGGCGGTGCGGTGCGAGCATGCGGCAAACACGAGCAGGACCGGCAGGCAAACGCGCGTCACCTTTGGCATAGACACCCCTTGAGGGAGCCGGCAACGGCCAATATACCTGCGAGAAAGGTCGCCCGCTTATGAGGAGCTTCGGCGCTACACTGCTGGCGGTTGTGATTCCCTGGTCGGTCGCGACGAGCCAGATCCGCGTGACCTCGCCCGACGGCCGCAATCAGGTGGTCGTCGCCACACACGACGGCAAGCTCTTCTACGCGGTGTGGCGCGACGGCCGGCCGCTGCTGACGCCTTCGATGCTCGGCTTCGAATTCCGCGGCGCCCCGCCGCTGCGCGATGGCCTGCGCATTGTGGACTCGAGCCGCAGCACGTTTGACACGACGTGGACCCAGCCGTGGGGCGAAGTGTCGCGCATTCGCGATCATCACAACGAGCTCAAGGTCTCCGTCGCCGAAACCGGACCGCCCGACCGCAAGTTCACCATCGCCGTGCGCGCCTTCAACGACGGCGTCGCCTTCCGCTATGAATTCCCCGCGCAGCCCAGCCTCGCCGACTTCGAGATCATGGACGAGCTGACCGAGTTCGTCATGGCCGACAACGCGCGCGCCTGGTGGATCGCCTCCAACCGGCCGCGCCTCGATCGCTCCGAGCAGCTGTGGTCGTCGGGCCCCGTGAGCACGCTCGACAGCGTCCAGACGCCGCTCACGATGGAGACGCGGGACGGCAAGACATTCGTAGTGATCCACGAGGCGAATCTCGTGGATTACGCGAGAATGAACATCCGCGGCCCGCGCATGGACAGCCGGACCCTGCACGCCGACCTCGCGCCCTATGCCGATGGCGTGAAGGTGCGTGGCCACGCGCCGTTCGTCACACCCTGGCGCACGATCCAGATCGCCGACAAGGCGACCGAGCTGTCGCCGTCGGTCATCGGCTTGAACCTCAATCCCCCCAGCGTCATCCCCAACACCGACTGGATCAAGCCGATGAAGTACGTCGGGATCTGGTGGGGCATGCACATCAACACGATGACGTGGAGCTCGGGCCCCAAGCACGGCGCGACGACCACGAATACCAAGCGCTACATCGATTTCGCCGCGGCGAACGGATTCGGCGGCGTCCTGGTGGAGGGCTGGAACGTCGGCTGGGACGGCGACTGGATCCAGAACCGCAACGCGTTCTCATTCACCCAGCCGTATCCCGACTACGATCTCGTCGAGCTCGCCCGCTACGCGCACGCGAAGGGCGTGAAGCTGATCGTGCACAACGAGACGTCAGGCGGAATCGAGAACTATGAGCGGCAGATGGACAGCGCTTTTACACTGTACGAATCGCTGGGCCTAGACGCGATCAAGTCGGGATACGTGACCGACACGATCACGGGCGGGCACTCGCACTGGAGCCAGCGCATGGTACAGCACTACCGCCTTGTGATCGAGAAGGCGGCACAACACCACATCATGCTGGACGTCCACGAGCCGATCCACGATACCGGCGAGCGCCGCACCTACCCCAACATGATGAGTCGCGAGGGCGCCCGCGGGCAAGAGTACAACGCGTGGGGCGGCGAGGGCGGGAATCCTCCCGAGCACGAAACGATTCTCTTCTTCACGCGGCTGCTCGATGGGCCGATGGACTTCACCCCGGGGATCTTCGACATCCTGCGCAAGAACACGGGGCCGGCGCGCACCAACGAGGACGCCCGCGTGCGCACGACGATCGCCAAGCAGCTCGCGCTGTACGTCGTGATCTATTCGCCGCTGCAGATGGCCGCCGACCTGCCCGAGAACTACGTAAATCAGCCCGCCTTGCAGTTCATCAAGGACGTCGCGGTGGACTGGGATACGACGCGCGTGATCGAGGGGAAGATCGGCGACTACGTCGTCGTCGCCCGCAAGCAGCGGAACAGCCCGCAGTGGTTCCTCGGCGCCATCACGGACGAAGAGGCGCGCACGTTCACCGTGCCGCTCACCTTCCTCGACCGCGGCCGGAGCTACATCGCCGACATCTACGCGGACGGCCCGGGGGCCAATTGGCTCACCAACCCAACGGCCGTCGCCATCTCGCATCGCCCCGTGACGCGCAATTCGGTGCTTCGGATCGCGCTGGCGCCCGGTGGCGGGCAGGCAATTCGCATTCGCCCGGCCCGGCCATGAACAAGTACATCGCGCAGGTCGTCAACTTGATTCCGGACGCCGCACAGCATCTGTGGTCCTGTGACCTCGAGAGTGCGCACCGGGCGCTGCTCGCCACGGATCCAGCCGGCGTGCTGGCGATCGACGGCTCGTTCGCGCTCGTCGCGCACGACGGCGATCGCGTCGTCCTGGCCCGCAGCCTGGAGCGGCCGCTGCGCTATTTCCTGGCGAAGGCCGCCGCCGGCCCCGTGCTCATCGTCGCCGAGCGAATCGATGAGATTCGCGCCGAGCTCGAGCGGCGGGGGTGGGCCGATCAGTTTCATCCCTCGTACACGCGCATGGCGCCCGCGCACCACGTCACCACGCTGCGGCTGATCGGGTGTCCCGATCCCAATCCGTCGTACCAACGCTTCTTTGATCCGCCACGCGGCACACTGCCACCCGACGTCGACCTGATCGGCCGGCGCTACATCGAGGCGCTGTACGCCGAGCTGCGGAGCTGGCTCGCCGCGCAAGATTCCGCCGCGCCCATCGGCGTCCCCTTTTCCGGCGGCATCGACAGCGGCTCGGTGCTGCTCTGTCTGTACAAGCTGCTGCTCGATCAGGGACACTCACCCGCACGGCTCAAGGCGTTCACCTTGTCGCTCGACGGCGCCGGCGAGGACGCGCGCCAGGCGCGCGAGTTCCTGCGCGCCACCGGTCTCGAGATCCTGGGCGAGACGATCGACGTGCCCTCCAGCACGCTCGACCCGCTGCGCGCGGTGGCCGTGATCGAGGACTACAAGACGCTCGATGTGGAGTGTGCGGCCGTCAACCTGGCGCTGCTGCAGGTTATTCGCGCGCGTTATCCCCAATGGCGGTTGTTGGTGGATGGCGACGGCGGCGATGAGAACCTGAAGGACTATCCGATCGAAGCGAACAGCGAGCTGACGATCCGCAGCGTGGTGAACAACCGCATGCTCTATCAGGAAGGCTGGGGCGTCGACTCGCTCAAGCACTCGCTCACCTATAGCGGCGGCTACAGTCGCGGCTGCGTGCGCGGCTATGCCTGCGCGAGCCGGTACGGCTTTGTCGGATTCAGTCCGTACACGCGGCCGTCCGTCATCCGTATCGCCGAAGCGATTCCATTCGCCGAGCTGACGCAAGGTTCGCATGAGCGTCTCTATGCGCTGAAGGGCGAGGTCGTGAGACGGGGCGTGAGTGCGGTCCTCGGCATCGAGATGCCGGTCTATCCCAAGCGCCGCTTCCAGCACGGCTCGGCGACACCCGCTACGGCCGCCGGCCTGTTCACCGAGGATGAGGCGCGTTATCGCCGCCATTTCCACGCACTCCACGCCTGACACCAGGATTCGAGAGCTGCGGCCGGCAAAGCCGCTCGTCGATGCCTGGAAAGCCCACAGCGCGCTCGTAGAACAGGAGCGCTCACCCGCCGGTGGCATCGAGCGCGCGGTCACCGTATTTCTCGCCGGCGCCGAGTGTCCCTTCACCTGTTCGTTCTGTGACCTGTGGCGCTACACACTCGACGGTCCCACACCCACCGGCGCGTTGCCGATTCAGCTCGCTCGCGTGTTGGAGGAAATGGAGCCGCCGCTTCCCACCCGCCTGAAGCTCTACAACGCGAGCAACTTCTTCGACCGGCGGGCAGTGCCGCAGCAAGACGTTCCACGCCTGGCGGAGCTGGCGCGCCCGTTTGCCGCGATCACGGTGGAATCACACGCGAGTACGATTGGCCCGATGACGCTCGAGTTTCGCGCGCTGCTCAGCAGCCGGCTCGAAGTCGCCGTAGGTCTCGAAACAATTCACCCGATCGCCATCGAACACCTCAACAAGCGGCTGGAGCTCTCCCGGTTCGACCAGGCGGCCGATTTCCTGGCTCGCCATCAGATCGATTTGCGCGCCTTCGTGCTGCTCGGTGCCCCGTACGTGCCGGCCGGAGAAACGGTCGAGTGGACCGCGCGCGCGGTGGAGTACGCGGCCACACGCGGCGCCACGCGTATCGCGATTATCCCGGTGCGCGGCGGCAACGGCGAGCTCGAGCGACTCCAGCACCTTG
>DATLXS010000062.1:0-2215 GCA_035575675.1 Gemmatimonadales bacterium | reverse complement strand
AATGGGAGCAGAAACGACGAAGGGGCTGGCGCGGTGCGCGCCAACCCCTTGATCCCACTGGTTGCGGGGCTGGATTCGAACCAGCGACGTTTGGGTTATGAGCCCGCCCTAGCACGTAACTCCAGCCAAAGCCACCCAACTACAACCGTCCCCTGCCTCGCGTTTACGACACGACGGCTTCGGTGTTCTTGGGCGGTATTGGGGCCAGTTCACGTCCAGAACACGCCCAAGGCCGTGGCCGCGAACACGGGCGCCGATGATGCGCCAGCCGTCGACTTTTTCCTCATAGATCCAGCCGTCAGCTGTGGCGAGCATCGGGAGACGAGACCGAAGTGGCGTACGACATCAGCGGGCATCCTCCCCCGACGGTCGAGCGCCTGCGACACTACGTCAGTTCGGGGCCGGCCTCACGATCCTGGTGGTGGACGATCATCCGGATACGCGCGAGATTGGTGCTGGCGCCCGTGTCACGCGCACCCGTAGCTTGATACGTGTCGATTGTTTCGTATTCAGCTGGTCGAGCACCATCTTCGCGGTTTCTCGTCGTTTGCCTCCCCTGTCCGGGCGAGTTGTGACGACTGCATCCACCCTGTACCGGCGACGGTCACCAAGGTCAGTAAGGGAACGAGAAGCGCTCGCCAAGATTTGACCGCCTCGAATTTCAGGACCGAGCTCCGGACCACGAGCTGCGTAGAGCGCGCCTGACGCTGCAGATCTACAGGCTCACCAAGGACCGGGGTGTTCCTGACCGCCCTCGCGTCCCCCGCGTAGGTTCCCGCCCGCGCCTCACGTACAGCCCGGCGACGTCTAACGTACTCCCCCCAGCGCGCGGGGCGCGGGGAGCCCATCATAACGAATTGGTTGCTCAGAAGCGGAATGCCGCTGCCCGACCTACGACCCGAACGGCGTGGATTTGTTGGGAACCGATGGTGGCAGAGCGCTTGCATCGATTCGCGCGCCCTCGACCGGCCGCGATCGTCTTCACGGCCAGTCGCCAAGAGCGAGCGCTGGTAGCTGCGTTCTTCCGCGAATCGGGGCGGGCATCGACACCGAAGGGGGTGTCTCCGTGAATCGACGAACCTTTCTGACCGGAACCGCAACGTCCGTTGCGATCGGCCGTCGGCGGCTGTTGCGCGCTGCCGCTTCCGCGCCCGTCATCACCGCCGCCGGCCTGGCGACTCCATCGACGGCCGAAGCGGCTCCGCTGCCCCTGACGCCGCCCGATTCGGTCGACTACGAAGACGTCGGCGACTCGATCATCCAGGCGAGTGCGCCGACGATAGCGAACGTCCGGCTGAAGCTCGGGCCGGACGGCGTCTACACCTTCGAGATGCCGCGCCTCGAGCAGGGCACGGGCATCGCGACCGCGCTCGCGATGATGATCGCCGAGGAGGCCGGCGTGACGCTCGACAAGGTCAAGGTCCACTCGGCCGACGCGCAGCCGAATCTCGAAGCGGGCCAGATCACCGGCGGTTCGTGCACCCTGCGCGCCTTCGACCCGTACATCAAGGAAATGGTGCTGAGGGCGCGGGCCGCCGCGGGCCTGCCGCCGCAAGCGGGCGCGCCGGCGGACCCGGCTCAGTACCAGGTGATCGGCAAACGCTATCGCAAGCTCGATGCGCGCGACATCGTGACCGGCAAGAAGAGATTCACGATGGACCAGGATGTGCCGGGCGCCGTCCCGACCATGTGCCGCATGCCGTCGCAGATCCGCGGGACCGTAGTGAGCGTCAACAACCTCGACGCGGTGCGAAAGATGCCGGGCGTGCTCGACGTCGTCGTCGTCCCGGCCGGCGGCTTCGTCGTGAAGATCCCGCCCGCCGTCGCGGTGATGGCCGAGACGTTCGGCCAAGCCTACGACGCTTGCCGCGCGCTCGACATCACGTGGGGCGACGGCAACATGCGGGGGCAGTCGGACGCGACGATCCAGGCGCAGCTCAAGGCCGCGATCGCGCCGCTCGTTGATTCCCCGCCGGGGACGATGACCGTCGAGGGCGAGTTCGAGTGGCCGGCCGCGACCGCCTGTCCGCTCGAGGTCGAATGCGCAATCGCCGACGTGCGGCCCGGCAGCGCTGAAATCTGGGCGGGGTTGCAGAGCCCGATCATCACCTTGCAGTCGACCGCCGCCGAGCTGGGCTTGCCGGAAAGCGCGGTCACGGTGCACTGCATCCCGAGCGGCGGTTCGTTCGGCCGGCGGCTGTTCTGGGATCCGGTG
>DATLXS010000061.1:0-3160 GCA_035575675.1 Gemmatimonadales bacterium | reverse complement strand
TGACCAAGCAATTCGAAGGCAAAGTGGCTTTGGTGACGGGTGCCGCTTCTGGAATAGGCAGGGCAAGCGCACTGGCGTTTGCCCGAGAAGGGGCGAAAACTGTCGTTGCCGACGTCCTCGTCGAGGGCGGTGAGGAGACCGTACGGATAATCAAAGAGGCCGGTGGAGATGCTCTTCTTGTGAGGACCGATGTCTCGAAAGCAGCCGAGGTTGAAACGCTGATTCAGAAGATCGTCGAGACCTATGGCCGACTGGATTATGCGCATAACAACGCCGGTGTTGCGGGGGCGGACGCTCCAACGGCTGACTGCACCGAGGAAAACTGGGATCGCACGATCGCCATCAACCTCAAGGGTGTCTGGCTCTGCATGAAGTACGAGATCCCCCAGATGCTCAAGCAAGGTGGCGGTGCCATCGTCAACACGGCATCAACAGCAGGGCTGGTTGGCTTAGAGGGATCGCCTGCCTACTGTGCATCCAAGGGTGGTGTCATACAACTGACGCGCGCGGCGGCGTTGGACTACGCCAAAGCCGGGATTCGCGTGAATGCTGTATGCCCTGGCGTCATTCGCACGCCGATGGTCGAGCGTCTAGTGGGTACGGAAGCGGAGGCGGGCCTCATCGCTATGGAGCCAATCGGCAGGATGGGCAAGCCAGAAGAGGTTGCGGAAGCTGTCGTGTGGTTGTGTTCGGACGCTGCGTCGTTTGTCACTGGCAATGCGATGCCGGTAGACGGTGGCTTGGTCGCACAGTAATTGTGGGATGCGCAAGAAAGGTGAGCTAAGTTCGAAGTCTCACAACGGGTGGACCGATGAGAGGGGCCCGGTCAATCGTATTTCTGGAAGTCGATCTATCGGCCAAGGCACCCGATGGGAGACTGTCCAATCGCGCGGAGTGCCGGTGTTTCGCGTCAAGGGCGAGAAGCTCGTTCCAGCGCGGCTACTACCTTCGGCAGGGCATCGCCGTCAGCGGTCGCTGAGCAGGCTAACTCGGCGCTGGAACCGACGGCGCTTCGCGCCGCGGCTCAGCGCCCAGGTCGTTCGCAGGCTGAGTTGAGGGCTTGGCTGAGAAGGGACGATGCGCGTTGCCGGATCAGCCTGAAGCAGTAGCCAGAGAGGATTATGCGCGCATTGGGGCATGCAACGGCCGACCCGACTTTGGCCGGGTGCGGTTCAACGCTCAAGGAGGCGGCCATGAAGCTCCGGTGCACTGTGCTCGGCATCGCGCTCCTCGCCGTTCTCGCTGTTCCGCCCATCGCCGGGGCGCAACACGCGGGAAAGGTTACCCGCATTGGAATTCTATCCGGCGGAGCGCCAGGCTCCCGAGGGGTGCAGGTTCTTCTCGAAGCGCTCCGGGATGTCGGGCTGGTGGAGGGTCGGGGTGCGGTCTTCGATATCCGCTACACGGAGGGGCGAACAGAGCGATTCTCAGCCTTCGCGGCTGAGCTCGTGAACCTCCGCGTCGATATCCTCATCGCAGCCAGCACACCGGGGGCTATGGCTGCGAAGCAGGCGACGAGCACGATCCCTGTCGTCATGGTCGCGGTCAGCGACCCCGTCGGGTCACAGCTTGTCGCAAGTCTCGCGCGGCCGGGCGGCAACATCACGGGATTGTCGCTCCTCGCCCCCGCGCTGAGCGCTAAGCGCCTGGACCTGCTCAAACAGGCTCTTCCGCCGGTGTCCCGGGTCGCGGTGCTCTGGAACGTGAGCAACGAGGGTATGATGCTGCGCTTTCGCGAGACAGAAACCGCGGCGCGTTCTCTCGGTGTCACCCTCGAATCCGTCGGTGTTCGCACGCCGGATGACTTCGCGGACGCATTCGCGCGCATGACGAAGGGTCGACCTGAGGCGCTGCTTGTCCTGGCCGACACTGTCACTATTGGACAGAGCAAGTCCATCGTCCAGTTCGCCGACGCCAATCGGATCCCCGCGATCTACGAGCAGAAATCCTTTGTCGATGCTGGCGGCCTCATGGCGTACGGAATAGACATGTGGGATCAATACCGACGGGTCGCCTTTTACGTGGACAGGATACTGAAGGGCGCGAAGCCGGCCGACCTCCCGGTCGAGCAGCCGAGCAAGTTCGAGTTTGTCATCAACTTGAAGACCGCGAAAACTCTCGGCGTCACAATCCCGGCGTCGGTGCTGACACGGGCGGATCAGGTCGTCGAGTAGCGACACGTGCTCGCACATCGATCCCATCGTCGCGCAGCTGCCGTAGAAATTGCCCTCGTCCAAAGCCTCGAGACTTTGGTCAACGGCTCCGGTCCACCTTGGTCTGCGCTCAGCCTTCGAACTTCGCGCTCCAACGGACCGCGGCTCGCGTCGCTCGCCCCGGCCGCTGAGCGGGGCGTTAGGGAACGCGTTAGAGGCTAGGGCGCGCGAGGGAAAAGAATGCCAGCCGTCCAGACCATCGTGTTGTTCATGGCAGCCGTCCTGGCATTAAACGTGACGCCGGGACCGTCGATCGCGTATGTGATGTCCCGCAGTTTCGGCCAGGGACGGACGGCAGGTCTCGTATCAGCTCTGGGGCTGGGTACGGGGAGTCTCCTTCACGCGGTCGCGGCCACGCTGGGACTCTCCGCGATTGTCGCGTACTCGCCCATGGCCTACGCGGTGGTCAAATATCTTGGAGCAGCATACCTGGTCTACCTTGGTGTCGGTCTCCTACGACAGCGCGCCGTGCGGCTCGCCGACGCCGTGCCGCTGCAGCTCTCCCTCAGCCGGGTGTACTGGCAAGGCGTCCTCACGGAAATCTTGAATCCGAAGATTGCGTTGTTCTTCCTGTCCTTTCTCCCCCAATTCGTCGACCCCGCGCGGGGATCGGTCGCGGGCCAGACCTTGCTCTTCGGACTCCTGTTTCACGTGACCGGCGTGCCGATCAACATGTTGGTGGCGGTCGCTGGGAGTGCGATCGCGGCGTGGTTCTCACTGAATCCCGTGCTTGAGCGGATACGCAATTGGCTCTCGGGGACAGTTCTGATCGGCCTTGGAGTCCGTCTCGCTCTGAGCGAGCGGCGGTAATGAAGGGCACTGAAGCAACTTGCGGCGTCGATCCTCGCCATGGGGCCGCCGCCCATATCTCAGCGCGAGCCGGAGCAACTGCGTTACCATCTCTGGCCTCGTTGACGAGATTCGTGACCCAAGGTCGAAGAGTGAGC
>DATLXS010000060.1:0-3882 GCA_035575675.1 Gemmatimonadales bacterium | reverse complement strand
TGGTGAACACCTCGCTCGGCGAGCATTTTGCCACCGGTCCGTTCACGCTGAGCGTCACCAGCGGGTCGAAGCCGAAGTCCGTCGCGCGGTGCACTCGCAGTAGTCAGTGACCAAACCGGGGGGGCCGGTTCGTGTCGCCGTGCTCGTGTCGGGCGGCGGCACGAACCTGCAGGCACTCCTCGATGCCCTTCACGATTCCCCGCTGGCGCGCGTCGCGCGCGTGATCTCCAGTCGCGCCGACGCCGGCGCGCTCGCGCGCGCGCGCCGCGCGTCGGTCCCCACGGCCGTGCTGCGTGACCCCAGCGACCCCGCCGAGCTGCTCGCGGCGCTGGGGGATGCGCAGCTCGTCGTGCTGGCGGGATATTTGAAGCTGGTCCCGACGCCGGTGGTCTCCCGGTTTCGCGACCGGATGATCAACATCCACCCCGCCCTGTTGCCCGATTTCGGAGGACCGGGGATGTATGGGCAGCATGTGCACGAGGCGGTGCTCGCGAGCGGCGCCACCGAGTCGGGCGCCACGGTGCACATCGTGGACGAGGTATTCGACCGCGGGAAGATCATCGCGCAGGAGAAGGTGCGGATCGAACCTGGAGACACGCCCGACACGCTTGCGGCTCGGGTGTTGGAAGCGGAGCATCGACTGCTAACCAGAGTGGTTCTGGAACTTGCCCGGAGGATTGGATGATGATGGAGCAGGCGGTCAAAAGACAACTGCGACGGTCAAGAGACAACGGCGGCGGTCGGGCGGTCGCAGTTGACCGCCGCATTTGTTTCTTGACCGTCTCGACCGCCGCCTTTGCAGTCTTGACCGCGAGCCTATCCGCCCAAACTCTCGATAGCCTTGCAATCCGTTTCTCAGGGATGACGGCGATCACAGGTTATGAGCAAGCCGTCACCGATTCTCTCCTCTCGCTCCTCCCCGGCAGCACCCGCGACCGCCTCGGCAACGTCACGCTGACCCTCGGTCGCGGCACGCCCAGGCGGCTGGTCTATTGCGCGCTCGATGAGGTGGGGTACGTGATCGGCAACATCACCGACGACGGGTACCTCCTGCTGCGGCGCGTGGGCGGTGGACAGCGGTTGTCACCGCTGTTCGATCAGCAGATCGAGGGCCAGCGCGTCACGCTGTTCGGCCGGAAGGGCGCCGTGCCGGGCGTCGTGGCCGTGCGCTCGACGCACCTCACCCGCGGGCGGCCGGCGCGCGAGGAGCCGCCGTTTACGGTGGACAATGCCTACGTCGACGTCGGCGCGAGCTCGCGCGACGAGGTGCTCGCGCTGGGCATCTCGATCCTGACACCCGTGTCGCTCACGAAACGCCCCCACCGCTACGGCGACCGTCTCCTCGCCGCGCCCAACGCCGGCCGCCGCGCCGCCTGCGCCGCCCTGGCGTCCGCGGCGCTGTCGCGCCCACGCGTGCGCGGCTCCGTCGTCGTCGCCTTCACGGTGCAGAGCCTCTACGCCGACACCGCTGGGCTCAGGACGGTCCTGAGCACGCAGGGGCCGTTCGCGGGGGCTCGACCGGTAACGGTGCCATCCAAGTTCGCGGAGACCACGGTGGAGACGGTGGCGCTGAAGGACGTGGAGGCGCTGGTGGCCGACGTCATGAGATGGATTGGAGGTGGCCAATGAGGGCGTTGGAAGGTTGGACGGTTGGAATGTTGGACGGTTGGAGAGTCGGAATGGTCCTGCTGTTCCTTTCCAACCTTCCAACATTCCAACTTTCCGCTCAGGATAGCAGCCGCATCTCCGAGGCCCAGACCGTCCTCGCGCAGCTCGTCGAGAGCTACGGCGTGTCAGGTATGGAAGCACCAGTGAGAGCCACAGTCCAGCGCCTGCTGCCGAGTTGGGTGAGGACGGAGACGGACACCGCCGGCAATCTCTGGGTGCGCACGGGGGGGGGCCAAGGCGATGGTCCCGTCGTGATCGTCGCGCACCTGGACGAGATCGGCTTCCGCGTCGACACCATCAACGCCGACGGCACCCTCGGCCTGCGCAATCGCGGCGGCTTCATTCTGTCGCTGTTCGAGGGAAAACCGGCGCTGATTCATACCGATCGCGCCGACATCCCCGGCATCTTCCTGCCGCGCGACACCGGCCTCACGCGACGCACGCCCCCGCCCCTGCGCGTCAGTGTTGGCGCGACGTCGCGCGCGGGCGCGGAGTCGTTGGGTGTGAAGCTGGGCCAGACGATCACGATGCCCAAGCAGTACGTGCGGCTCGCGGGCACGCGCGCCACGGGCCGCTCGTTCGACGACCGCATGGGCTGCGCCGCCTTGATTCTGGCGTTGCGGCAGCTCGATCGTACGAAGCTCAAGCATCCGGTCGTGTTCCTCTTCAGTACGCGCGAAGAGATCGGGCTCGAGGGCGCCGAGGCGGCCGCGCGCCAGCTCGGGACAGCCACGCACCGGGTCCACGCGATCGACACATTCGTGTCCGCCGATTCGCCCCTCGAGCTGCAGAACTTCGCCGTCGCACGCCTCGGCCAGGGTGCGGTCGCGCGGGCGCTCGACAACTCGTCTATTACGCCGCCTGCGTACGTCGACTCGCTGGCCGAGCTGGCCCGGGCGCGCGGGATTGCGCTGCAGATCGGCACGACAAACGGCGGGAACGACGGCTCGACATTTGTGCCATATGGAGTCGTAGATGTCCCACTGGGGTGGCCCCTTCGATACTCGCATTCCCCGGTAGAAATCGTGGATTTGAAAGACTTGGTGAGCCTGGCTGACTTGGTGCGGGCGGTGGCTGAGGACTGGTAAGAGAGGGCGGTCAAGAGGCAAATGCGGCGGTCAAGAATCAAAGGCGGCGGTCACGACCGCCCCGACCGCCGCAGTTGCAGTTTGACCGCCGCCGTTGTTTCTTGACCGCCTCATGAGAGCGCTCCTGTCTGTTTCCGACAAACGCGGCATTGTCCAGTTCGCCAGAGAGTTAGTAGCCCTCAAGTGGGAAATCGTCTCGACCGGCGGCACGGCGGAGGCTCTACGGCGTGAACAGGTCCCAGTCATCGGCATTGAGGACGTTACGGGGTTCCCGGAGATGATGGACGGTCGCGTGAAAACGCTGCACCCCAAGATCCATGGCGGGCTGCTGGCGCGGCGCGACAATCCCAGCGACCTCGGGGCGCTGCAGCAGCACGCCATCACGCCGATCGACCTCGTCGCCGTCAATCTGTATCCCTTCCGCGAAACTGTCGCCAAACCGGCGACCACGTTCGCCCAGGCGATCGAGCAGATCGACATCGGCGGGCCTTCGATGCTCCGCTCGGCGGCAAAGAATCACCAGGCGGTGATTGTGATTGTTGATCCGGATGACTACTCGAGCGTGATCGAGGATCTCAAGGTTGGCGAGGTTGTCGATGATAAACGGCGTGCGCTGGCGGCAAAAGTCTTCGCACACACCGCGGCGTACGACGGCGCGATCCTGGCCTACCTGTCGCGGTCGCAGGAATCGTTGGCGCCGAGACTCAGCCTGGTCCTCGAGCGGCAGCAGGCGCTCCGCTACGGCGAGAATCCGCATCAGCGCGCCGCGCTGTACGTGACGGACGAACCCGGCATCGGGGATATGCAGCAGCTCCACGGCAAGGAGCTGTCGTTCAATAATCTGCTCGACGTCGATGCGGCGGTCATGGCGATCGTCCCATGGCAGACCAAGGACGCGCGCGCGGCCTGCGTCATCATCAAGCACACCACGCCGTGCGGCATCGCGCTGGGCCGCAACGCCGCCGACGCCTTCGCGCGCGCGCTGGCGACCGATCGCACCTCCGCGTTCGGATCGGTGATCGCGTTCAACACGGTCGTCGACCGCGCCGCCGCCGAAGCGATGCGTGAGCTGTTCGTGGAAGTCGTGGTCGCGCCGCGCATCGACGCCGCTGCCTTGGCGGTATTC
>DATLXS010000059.1:0-5006 GCA_035575675.1 Gemmatimonadales bacterium | reverse complement strand
GGCATATGGTTCATCGATCTGAGCGGGCGCTCTTCACAAGACGGTTGTGACGATTCGGGCTTGACGGTGAAAATGAACCGCCCGGTATTGTGTGCTCGCGCTGAAAACAGTGAGAGGGCGGACCGGCCCTGCCTGCGCTCTGTGACATCCGCTGCATGCCGGCTAGATCAGACGCCAGGATACGTACCCCACCACTAGCGCACGACTCTAACAGCAGTTCAGACGAAGGGCGAGCGCGAGCAAGGCTGTTCCAAGTCGCGGCAAGCGGTAATTCGCCAGAGTCCGTTCCGGGCCAAGGGCAGATTACCTCCGCATCGCCCGCCTGGTACTGTCGCGGCGCCCAGGAGCGGACACTGAAAGTAAGCAGGCCAGGGGGGCAATCAGCACCCCTAGCCTGCAAAGTTGAACCCCCACGGCTTATACGCCCGGCGAGTTCAACGATTTGTGACGCGAACGATCAGGGGCTCCGAGGCGATGCCATTCGCGACAACCTCCAGGTTGCTGAGCCCGGACTCCTGGTTGGCCGGCACGTCAAAATGCGTCGAAACAACGTCGTCAGAGGCCACTGCCATGCTGCTGTGGTCATGCGTTCGACTGTAGAACACGTGCTTCGTGGCCAGGTTTGTGATCCGCACCAGCGGATAGTTAGTCGCGCTCTGGCCCTCGTCGCCGTACATTGACGCCTGCGACATGCCATTAAAGCGAATTCCCCGCAGTTCATATGACTTGCCCGGATGCACGGTGCGTGGTCCAGAGAGGATTACCGGCGCCCACTCGTGCTCGTGCTCATGATCGTCGTCGTTGAGTCCTTCCGGCGTATAGATCTCAATGTCGGTACTGCCATCGGCCGCGAGGATCTGCCCTGTCGGCAGTGGCAGCAGGTTGACGGCCGATGAGGTTTCGAAGGGGCCGTTTGGAATCGTAGGCTCGGGAATCAACGTGTGACCGTCGAATTCGAAGAAGGCAAGTGGTGGCCCCGAATAGCCCCCACCCGGGGGCTCCGCTCCGCCGCTGACACCAAACAGCACATTCCCGTTGGGTAGCAGCACACCCGGGGCATCCTGAGCAGTGTACTGATACCCCTGCGGGCTTATCGGCAGGCGCGGACCGACCGACCAACTACCGCTGGAGACGTGGTAGATGGAGGTGTTGCCCGGGCTGCCGACCGCAAAGACGGTGCCGTTGGGCCGCAAGACGCCCGGACCCATTTCCGCGGTCGCCGGGTCGGTCAGTGTATTGATCGTGCTGCCGGCGCTTGACCATTGCCCGGTCTGCGGATCATAGATCTCGGAGTTCGTCGGATCCGTGGGATAGGAGGGAATTAGGTGGAAAAAGGCGTCGGTGTAGCAGTCCACCGTGAGCACCTTGCCGTTGGGTAGTAGCGTCCACCCCTCCTCGTCGTTGAGGTCTGTCTTCGTGCTCGTGCCGGTCTCGGTCCATGTCAGCGTCTTAAGATCGAGAAGCGCGGCTTGCCGGCTCATTTTGTCTGCCAGCATGAAGGTCCCGTCCGCCAGCACGACGCTCTGAGAATCACCAATCGGGTGCGGGGCGAAGACCGCGCGCGGCGGGTAAAGGTCGACGAAGAAACTGGGCGGCGAGACCATGGTCCATTTGTTGGCGACCGGGTCGTAGATCGCGCCTTTGTTCGTGAGCAGGAACTTGAAATCGAAATCCGAGTACTCGCCCCCTTCGTAGATCACGCGGCCGTCGGCCAGTACCGCCTGCGCCGCGGCGTACGAGACAAACGGCATACTTGCGAGCTCAGACCACGTGCCGTTGACGTAACTACCGTTCAGATCGGGTGTCAGCTTGAAGATCTTACCGTCGCCGATGTTCTGTACCATGACCCCGCCATCCGTGAGCAACAGCGGAAATCCGGCGCCGCCCGAATACTGAAAAACGCCGTTCGGGTCGACAATGTCCGGCAAAGGAGGCGGATTCGCGAGTGTCTGCCACGTGCCGGCCCCTGCGAGCATCGGCGCGCCCGCTATAGCCGCAACCCAGAGCCGGCTGAGTCGTTGAACCAGTGAAACTGCTCTCTTTACACGGACGGCCCGCGCTCGCGGGGCCACCAGACTGTGCCATGCGTTCATGTGCGGAACTCCCTTTGAAGCGACGAAGTGAGGTCGCAACGGTGGTGACCACGTGTCACAGCGACCGCGCGCAAGGCGCACCTCGCCCTCGACTTGTGAAGATATTGTTGAGATTCACCCGAACTTGCCGCCCCGACGCTGGTTCGGTTAAACAACTTACGGGGCGACCCGTCAGGTCACGAAGCGTTTACGCCCCGTGTGAATGATTGTCAATCGCGCTGGGGACGGTCTGATGTCAGTTCTGTGACTGGCGGGCACCAGAATCGCCTCATTCCATGCCAATGGTATCGGCTTCCTTGCCTATGCAACGCGATGTGGGCGGCGTGAACGTCAGTCCTCTGTCTGTGGCTGTTCGACGCGGTCAATCACGATGCGCTGCGCTGGGCGACGCTTCGGCTCCTCGAGCAGTAGGCCGAGCTCGGTCCGCAGCGCCTCCTCAAGAGACGGTAATACCTCGCCCCGCCACGCGGCTGTAGGCGGGGCCGCGCCATCGTACGTCCATTGATGGAGCGACAGACCGGTGTTGCTCGATCGCCAATGTGCTTGAAGGTCGTACGTTCCCGAAAGACCCGTGGAATCCAACACCGTCTGCCCGGTGGACAAGGCGAGGATTCGGGTCAGGCGCGACATGGGCGCGCTTTGGCCGACGAGCCTTCCCGGCGCCACTTCAATGCCCTGCCACTCACTTATCGGGTGCTTAACCCTAGTCATTATCGCCTTTCTCGGTCGGCGACGCGCCGTCCACCGTCCTCGGGGACTTGGTCGATCCCTACTTGCGCGGGTCTCGTTCGCTGAGCGCGGCCTTGCGGAGTTTGCGCTCGCCACGTATCACATACAGCACGTAGACGCGATCACGGGCGTGACGGTAGAAGATCCGGCAGCGTGGCTCAACGATCTGGCGATAGCGCCAGCCACGCAGTTCCTGTGGTTTCGAGCCACTGTCCGGGTGAGCGATCAGACCGGCAGAGCGCGCTCATCATCGGCGTCGGTACCCCAAAGCAGTCCGTGGTCAAAACGCGGCGGCAGTGGGCTTTGCTTCACTGAGCGAATGCGCCCGGAACTCCATACTTCCTGCCCGCTGGGGTGCACCGACCCGAAGCTTTGATCGACCCGCTTCCTGCAGTCTAGGATAGTGCGTGGTCGTGATAACCCCATGTTGAGTACCCAGACCGCTCATCTGCTCGCCCGGTATCGCGCCTGGGCAGATGCGCTCACCTATCGGGCGGTAGAGGGGCTACCCGCCGGCGAGGGCACGAAGCTACGTTCGACGGAGTTCAAGAGCATTATTGGCACGCTGAATCACATCTACGTGGTCGATCGCATCTGGCAGGCTCACATCCAGGGTCGCGACCACGGCTTCAAGACCCGCAATCTGATCGTGCACGGGGAGCTGGCGACGCTGCGCAGCGCCCAGGAGTCCGTGAATCAATGGTGGATCGACTGGGTCGGGAGCCAGACCGACGCGACTCTTGGTGAGCCCGTGCGGTTCCGCTTCATGGGAGGTGATGCCGGCGAGATGAGCGGTGGCGCAATCCTCATGCACGTAGTCAACCACGCCACTTACCACCGCGGCTGGATCGCCGAGATGTTCTTCGAGGTGCCCGCCAGGAACCCGACAACCGACTTTCCGGTGTTTCTGCGCGAGTTCGCTCGTGAGTGAGGCGCCTCCTGCACCGGCTCCCCTCGTTCCTGACTGTAGCACTGACCGCTCGTAGCCACGTAGGCGAGGCTGCATCCGGGGAAGTCGCATCCGGTTTCCGAAGGATCTGTGCTCACTCGCGCAGATAGCGCGCCAAAAACTGAGATACTCTGTGCAATCTGAAAAACCCGCATCTTAGGCGCATGGAAGCCGGTATTCCCGCGTACCGCCGGTCGCCGAGGGAGCCCAGGTACTTCACGTCGGAGCGGCGAATAATTTATGGCACTCGGCGACACTATCTACGTATTCGACATCGAGCTTGCGAACTCCGACAGCAGCGTCTACGAGTCGCTGAGGGTTAGCATCGCACGACATCCGTCAGAGACGCCGGAGCACATGTTGACGCGGGTGCTCGCCTATTGTCTCGAGTACACCGAAGGGATCGCGCTTTCGAACGGATTGTCCGAGCCTGACGAGCCGGCGATCGCGGTGCGCGACCTGACGGGGGTGTTGAAAGCGTGGATTGATGTCGGCGCCCCGGACGCGATGCGGCTGCATCGGGCGAGCAAGGCTGCGCCGCGCGTAGCCGTTTATACGCACAAGGATGCCGTGCAACTGGCGGCACGGCTTCGCGGGGAGCGGATCCATCGCATAGAGGCGCTCGAACTCTACGCAATGGACTTCGATTGGCTCTCAGATCTCGCGCAACGGCTGCAACGGCGAACGCAGTTCACACTGACGGTGTCTGAACAGCATTTGTATCTCTCGCTCGGTGAGGAGACGCTTTCGGCGGTCGTCAACCGAATTCCCCTGGGGCAGTAGAAACCGAACGAGCCCGTGGATCGGCACCGACGGCTTCTTAGGAATAGCATGAAATCGCAGTCCCCTGGCACATCCAGGAGAGCGCCCGAGATACGGCAAGCACTACGTTAGTGAGTTGCATCGCAGCTCGAGCGAGCGGCCCGCAGGGCCGCCCAGAGGTCGCCTTGGGGCCGAATCAAGCCACGCCGCTGGCACCGGTCCCTATTCCGTGGTGCATCAGGTGCGCTACCCTGCATGTCCCATGCGCCTCCTACTCGTCACACCCCCGATGGTCCAGCTGAATACTCCGTATCCCGCGACGGCGTATCTGATGGGCTTTCTGCGCCTGCACGCAGCCGACCTCGGGCTCAAGCTGACACAAGCCGACGCCTCGCTCACGTTATTCCTGCGGCTGTTCTCAGCACCGCTCGTCGCGCGCGCGGCCAACGTGCTCCGCCAGCGCGCGCGGACCG
>DATLXS010000058.1:0-2195 GCA_035575675.1 Gemmatimonadales bacterium | reverse complement strand
AGGGACCTCCTCAGGACTACCGCCGGGGTGCCCGCCCCGATGCTATCCTTTGCCCCAGGGAGCCCCACAATAAACTCATCGCAGGAGGACGGCCATGTGCTACGAGGAACGATTCTTCTTGCAACAGGGAGCGACGAAGGTCCAGAAGCGCGAAGAGCCCAGGTCTGTGATTGACCGTCTGCGGCCTAGCGCACCAGCCGATCGCCCGAAGCCCGAGACGGACAAGCCGAAGGAAGTCGAGCCCGAGGCGGAAACCGTCTGAGCGGTTGAAGGCCGAAAGCCCGGGACAGCCGATGCTCCCGGGCTTTCGATCGCGGCGCATCATGTGGCGTGCAGTTCGACCATGCAGCGCGAGCCGCCATCAGACCCTCAGAGCCCCTGGCGGAGCGAGACATCGGATGTGATTCCGATGTTTGCCACGCTGGTGTGGAAGATCGAGCTCGAGGCACGGTTGCGCGAGGCCATCGGCGCCCAGGCGCTCGCAGCGATCGCGCGCCTGAGGCGGGACCTGCCCCCGCTCGCGCGCGGCCAGGGGTGGCAGTCGGTCCAGTCACTCCACGAGCTCGATGACTTCCGGGATCTCGTTTCTTGCGTGCACCGCGTCGTGCCGGGAATCCTGCGGTTCCTCAGGATCGGCTACGACGCGTACCAAGTCACCGCCTGCTGGGCGACAGTCCTCGCGAGAGGCGCCGCGCACAAGATGCACCAGCACCCGAACAACTTCCTGAGCGGCGTGTACTATGTCCGGACCCATCCAGGCGCGGACACCATCAACTTTCATGACCCGCGCAATCAGACCGGGATCATCCGCCCCCCGGTCGTCGAGCTCACGGCCGAGAATACCGACCAGGTCGTCGTGAGAGTGAAGGACGGAACGATGCTGGTATTTCCGGCTTACCTGCAGCATTCCGTCGACGCGAGCGCGAGCGAGGACGAGCGGATCAGCATCAGCTTCAACATCATGTTCTCGTCGTTCACCGAGAATCTGAGCAAGCCGTTGTGGCAACCGACAGGCGCCAAGGCCGCCATATAGGCGCACGCCTGGTCTCTGAAGTCAAACCTGATGAGGAATGGGAAGCACGAGCTCACGGGGCGGCCATCCTTCTGTGGTAGCCCGATAGTGGCCGGAGCCTGCCTTCGCAAGCCGCACAGCGCCCTCGTCCCCACGACACCGCCGATCGCGAGGCCGAGAGTCGCCCCCGGCGCGAAGCGGCCCGACTTGAGGAACCCCAAGCTCGCCACCGGGATGAGGACGCCGTCGCTGCCGATCATGATCGGGTAGGCCGCCATCGGGGCAGGATGCGCAGAGCTGTTTCGAGGCAGGTCATCGCCCCGACACGGCTCCGGTTAGGCCCGAGCCATAGCATCTACGAGATCTGAACTGCCGCCGAGTCGGATCGTTACCGGAGCACGTCGAAACGGTGGTCCGAACGGCGTACAGTCGTGGTTCGAAGGTTACATGGACGTTGCACACGCTACTGCCCGAAGAATGCCGGCCGTCCTGCCCGCGCCACCACCACCAGGCTTCTAACGAAGGCTTGTAGATTCCTTGGCGGCCCATGCGGACGTTCGCGAGCGGCTGGTCCTGGCCGCGCGGGTCGCGTGTCGAGGAGAAGGCGATGGTACGCATCTGGGAATATCTCAACGGCTTTACGCAATTCGCCACCGTACTGATATCGTCAATTGCCCTGCTGTTCCACCTGAGGTGGTCACGCCGCGCCACGGCACTCGGCCCCACGATCCTGACGACCCTCGGCATATTCTTCTGCTTCGCGGGCATTGCCTGGGGGCTGCTGGATTTCGACCCGAACGACGTTCGAAACAGTGTCCCGCACCTGCTCGGGGGAATCCGCACGGCGTTCTGGGCATCCGTGGTTGGGATATTCTGGGCACTCACGCTCAAGATCCGGGTCGCGCTGTTTGGCGACGCAACCATACCGGCGTCCGGTGCGCAGGAAGGCTCCACCGTGGACGACCTGGCCCGTCTGCTGGTGCAGCTCAACCGCTCGATTGCGGGCGGCGATGATTCCGCTCTGTTGAGCCAGGTCAAGCTGTTGCGTGCGGACAGCAACGCTCGCGCCGACAGTCTGATCGAAGCATTCGACAGATACGCGGAGAATATTGCAGAGACGAACTCGAAGGCGCTTGTAAAGGCCCTAGCGGAAGTGGTCCGGGACTTCAACGTGAAGCTCAAC
>DATLXS010000057.1:0-2371 GCA_035575675.1 Gemmatimonadales bacterium | reverse complement strand
TGCTGCAGCTCCCGCAGCAGCAATCGGGCGTCGTCTTCGGAGTCTTCCGCGATCAGCACCCGCAGCGGCACGCGCATCGACAGGCTTAGACACATGCGCCAGCCAGCGACTCCCGTCCAATACTTCCTTGTTAGGGGAGACAGCGCTCCGAGCGATAGCTCCAGTTCCGGGCCCTTGACGGCCGCCCCGTTCTCATGTATATAACCTTTCGGTTATGCAAGCACCGCACCGTCTCGACGCCATCTTCGCGGCCCTCGCCGATCCCACCCGGCGGGCGATCCTCGCCCGCCTGGCGTCGGGTGAGGCGTCGGTGACAGAGCTAGCCGAGCCGTTCGCGATGAGCCAGCCGGCGATCTCCAAGCACCTGAAGGTACTGGAGCGCGCCGGCCTGGTTTCGCGCGGCCGCGACGCGCAGCGACGGCCGCGCCGCCTCGAGCCCAAGCGGCTGAGGGAAGCGACCAAATGGCTGGAGCGCTACCGGCGGCTGTGGGAGGGCAACTACCAGCGCCTCGATGCCCTGCTCGAGCAGCTCAAAGCCAAGGAACCAAGACCAGGAGATCGCCAATGACCACCGCCGGAGCTCTGAAACTCACGACGCCTGGGGAGCGGGAGCTCGTGATGACGCGCAGCTTCGACGCTCCACGCCAGCTGGTGTTCGACGCCCACACCAAGCCCGACCTGGTCCGGCGCTGGCTGTTGGGACCGCCCGGCTGGTCCATGCCGGTGTGCGAGATCGACCTGCGCGTGGGCGGCAAGTACCGCTACGTGTGGCAGCACGATCGTGACGGGACCAAGATGGGGATGGGTGGCGTGTACCGCGAGATCAAGGCTCCCGAGCGGATCGTCAACACCGAAGAGTTCGATGAGGCGTGGTACCCGGGCGAGGCCCTGGGTACGCTCGTCTTGGTCGAGCAGGGGGGAAAGACCACCCTCACCTATACCATGCGTTACGAGTCGCGCGCGGCGCGCGACGCGGTGATCAAGTCCAACATGGAGAGTGGCGTGGCGGCAAGCTATGACAGGCTGGCCGAGCTCTTCGCGTCGACACGAGCCAGGGGGCGCGCATGAACGGCGCGAGCTCGTTTCCCCCTGCCCCTCCGCGCCGTCGGTGGCGCAGCGTCGGTGCCGTGGTCGCGGGGTTCGTTGTGGTGTTCGTCCTCTCCCTCGGCACCGATCAGGTACTGCATGTCCTCAAGGTCTACCCGCGGTGGGGTGAGCCGATGGCCGGTGCGCTGTACGTGATGGCCACGGCCTATCGCATCGTCTATACGATCCTGGGCGGCTACATCACGGCGCGACTTGCCCCGGACGCGCCGGTGCGTCACGCCCTGATCCTCGGTCTCGTCGGGCTCGTGGCGGGCCTGCTTGGAGTGATCGCCAACATCGCCAAGCCCGAGCTGGGTCCGCTGTGGTACCCGATCGCCGTCCTCGTCACCGGCCCGCCCTGTGCCTGGCTAGGCGGGGTCCTGTACGGCAATAGACAGTCCTGAGGAGGCTCACATGCAGAAGATCATCCCGTTCCTGTGGTTCGACGGCAAAGCCGAAGAGGCGATGAATTTCTACGTCTCGATCTTCAAGAATTCCAAAGTGCTGAGCGTCACGCGCTATGGAGCGGCAGGGCCGGGACCCAAAGGGACGGTCATGTCCGCGACCTTCCAGCTCGAGGGACAACAGTTCTACGCCCTTAATGGTGGCCCGCAGTTCAAGTTCACTCCCGCGATCTCGCTATTCGTGAATTGCGAGACGCAGGCGGAGGTGGACGAGCTGTGGAAGAAGCTGTCGGCGGGCGGCAGAGAGGATCAATGCGGTTGGCTGCAGGACAAGTATGGCCTGTCCTGGCAAATCGTTCCCACCGCGCTGGGGAGGATGTTGGGAGACAAAGATCCCGAGAAGGCGAACCGGACCATGCAGGCCATGCTGAAAATGAAAAAGATCGACATCAAGGGCCTGCAGCAGGCGTACGACGGGAAGTAAGCCATCCGGACACGAAGGAAGTGCGTGAGCCCGGGCCCACAGTGGCGTGCGACCCGGTTGTCACTTCTGCTGCGCGGCGCTCCGCGCGAATCCTCTGTACAGCAACAGGTCGTAAACGACTTTCAGTGCTCCCGCGATGAAGAACGGCATGCTCATCAGCGAAGGGCGAGCATACAGGAATCCCGCGAACACGGGGGCGAGAGCGGCGCCGATCGTTCGGGCCACACCGGTAACGCCTCCCGCCGCCGACCGCTCGTCCGGCCCAACCACGGCCATGATGTAGGACTGCCGGGTTGGTACGTCCATTTGACTGATACTGAAGCGCGCCAGCAGCACCAGTGTCGCGAGCGGAAGGCTCGGCATCAACGGCACGAGAATGAGCAGGATGTTGGACGGC
>DATLXS010000056.1:0-80004 GCA_035575675.1 Gemmatimonadales bacterium | reverse complement strand
GACCCGAACCCGCCCAATGAACAGGTGCTTGCGGTACGGGCGAACCTCTCCCAGCCAATCACGTCGGGCGGGGTTCTGCTCTCCGCGTTTACGGGCGTGGATCCGGTTTTCGCGCGGGCCTTCACGGGCGTGAAGAGCTCGGCATCGGGCTCCGGCGCATCGCCCACGATAGCTCACCCCGGCGCGATTCCGCTCAACGCAAACGCGCTTGCGTACGGCGTCTCGATGACGAACGTGCCGGTGACCGTCGGACCGCCCCCGGACTTTACCCACATCGCCGCGATGTCCGACGGCTTGACGATGGCCACCGACGGCGTCTTCACGGTGCGGACCAGCGCGACCTCGGTGGATCCGCAGTGGACCTGGTTCTTCGACGCGCTACACCCGGGCACCTGGCTCGCCACGGTGCTCGCGCTCAACCCGGCCCCGACGACGGGCAATCTCACGGTGTCGAACACCACCACGGGCTCGAGCTTCCCGAGCACCTTTACGGTGACGGTGGATGCCGGGACGCCGAGCGCCACGAGCCAGCCGATGGTGCCGAACGGCCGGGTGACGTTCAACGGCCTCGCGGCCGGCAGTCACAGCGTGACGCTGGCGGTGGCGAGCAACTGCACGGTGACCAGCACAAACCCGGTGAATGTCAACGTGCCCGCGGGAGGTACCGCGAACACCAGTTTCACCGTGAGCTGCAGCACGCCGCAGGCGCGGGCCCAAGTGAGCGGCGGTGGCCGCATCGACCCGTCGGTCGGGAAGACGACGTTCGGGTTCAACGTGGATGGCCGTTCCGGGCCGCCGTTCCAGGGGGAGATGCAGGTCGTCTACCACGGCGGCACCTCCCCGATGACGCGCATCCACAGTGTGTCCATCGACGGGCTGACGACGTCGCCGGACTCCCGTGGCGGCATATGCATCACGTGGACCGGCAGCGCGCGCGTGAACAACGCTGACCAGCGGCGCTTTACCGCCACGGCCTGCGACAACGGCGAGCCGGGCTCGAGTCCCGGCAAGGGGCCCGACCGCTTCGGGATCACCGTGGATGGGTCCGTCAGCATCGGCGTCACGGACCTGACGGGCGGCAACACGCAGGCCCGCCAGTGAAGGAGGACAGGCCATGACTCGCCTGACTAAGACGCTCTTAGCGTTGGGCCTGATCAACGGGGCCCTGCACGCGCAGACTGCGGTCAGCGGCCAGGCCCTCGGCGTCGCGGTACGAACCCTCGCGACCAACCTCCAGAGCGGACAAGTGACCCTGCCCGCAGGGGGCGGCTTCGTCAGCGCGGACGTGGATGCCCTCGGGGCGCCGGAGATCTCGGTGGATGCCCTCACCACCATGACGTCGGGCATGACCGACGTCCAGGCCTCGACGGCCCAGAGCACCGCGCATTTGGAGAACGTCAACGTCTTGAACGGGCTGATCACCGCGGAGACCGTGATCGCCGCGACCTCGAGCTGGGTGAGCGGCCCGGCGGGGCGGAACGCGCTCGGCTCCAGCTTCACCAACCTCAGGGTGAACGGCGTGCCCCTCGGGAGCGGAGACTACCTGCCGGCCCCCAACACGCGCGTCGATTTGCCGGGCGTCGGCTACGCCGTGCTGAACGAGCAGGTCGCGAGCGGCGCGTCGGGGATCGCGGTGAACATGATCCACGTGGTATTGCGGGATGCGCTCACCGGCCTCACCACCGGGGAGATCATCGTCGCGTCGGCGTCCAGCTCGGTCGGTAACTAGCTCCATCAGGCAGCGAGGGTTCTGATTTCCCGCAGGACCAGTTCGATCTCCTCCGGTCTGTTCATGATTCCGGCTGAAACACGTGCGTACGAGACCTTATATGGGGATGTGGTCACGCGAATCTTCTTTTCCGCAAGTCGCGCCACGACCTGCCCAGGGATTAAGCCCTGCAGCTCAAAGCACGAGATCCCGGCGGACAGCGCCGGATCGCGTGGCGTGTGCAACGTGAGGCCAGGAATCCGCGCGGCGCCTTCACGAAACGCGGCGTTCAATTCCGCAATGCGGCTCGCGATGCGGTCGCGGCCGATCGTGCGGTGCAGCTCCACGGCGGCCGGAATGGCCAGCAGATGCTCGTATGCCATGAACCCGCCCGGCGACACGAAGGCCGCCTGCGTCGGCGGCAGCTCTGTGCGCTCGCCCCAGGCGCCGAACGTCGTGTCGATCGTGTCGGGGTCGAAGCTCGGAATCGTGGGCCGGAGCTCCGGCCAGGCATCGCTCCTGCCCCACAAAAACCCCGTGCCGCGCGGCGCGAACAGCCACTTGTGGCCGGCGCTGGCAAAGAAATCCGCGCCGAGGCGCGCGATGTCCACGTCCTGATTCGCAAATCCGTGCACCCCGTCCACGATCAGGAGGCACCGATCAGCCGGCGTGCGGCCGCGATTCGCGCGCGCGACCGCCTCGGCAATTCCCGCAAGCGGCAGCTTGATGCCGGTCGAGGACTGCACCCACGTCACCCCGACCGCCCGCGTCGCGGGCGTGATCGCGCGGGCGATGCGTTCGACGATTTGGTCGGCACGGGCCGCAGCCGGTGTGTCGAACAGGGGGATATAGCGCACCCCGCACCCCGAGCGCGCCGCGGCGTAGCGGATCGACTCGTGGTGCGAATAGTGGTCATGCTCGGTGGTGAGCACCTCCTGATCCTGGCGAATACGCAGCCCGTGATAGGCCATCGCGAGCGCGGTGGTCGTATTGGAGGTCAAGGCGATCTCGGACGGGCTGCCGCCGATGTAATCGGCCAGCGCCCGCTTCACCGCGGTGAACGGCCGTCCCTCGGCGTCGCTGAACGCCGCGATCTCGATCCACATCGCGTCGGAGTCGAGCTTCTTGCGAAAGTGGTCGATGGCGTCGGCTACGGGTTTGGGGTGCGAGACGAAGAGGAAGCTCGACAGGTGCGTCCAATCGGGTGCCAGGGGAAAGAGGTCGCGCACCGCGAGCCAATCGACGACGTCGTGCGAGAGCCGAATCGGTTTGGGAGGGCGAGGCAGCCGAGGAAAGACAGAGACGGCGAGGAGCGTCTTCAGGAGTTGCCGGCGGTGGAGCGTCATTTCCGATCTTTCTCCGTCGAAACGACGTAGGCGACGGTATCCCAGGCATTATGAATGCCGACGAACAACAGCAGCAACGCAGCCGCACCGATCGCGAACGGGGCCCAGGCCTGCTCGTGCGACAGGCCCGCGGCGCCCACGAACAACATCACATAGGCGAGCAACGGCAGGATTTGATGCCACACCCAATCCTCGAGCACCGGCTTGTATCCCGATTGCCGGCGCATGCGGCGCAGCACGATCAGCACGTATACGATTCCCGCGATCGCGGTCGCACCGACGACGTGCGCCGGATCCTTGAAGCGCTGCCACGGCGCACTGAGGACCGCCGCCAGCAACAAGACGGCGACGAAATGGATCACGTTGGGCGTCCCGAACGCATTGAGCGAGTCTGGAGTGCGCGGCAGGGAGGATTCCTTCACCAGGGCGACCACGACGAACATCAAGCCGGTCAGGCCGCCGGCGGACGACCCGACGATGACCCAAAAGCTCTCCCACTGACCGAGCAACGCGTGCGCTGATGTTTCCACGGAAGCAAAAGTGCTGCCCAGATGCCGACGTTGCCAGCCCGCGGTCGCGTTCTGTTCGACAATCCCGAGCGCACGAGGCCGCAGATCTAGAGCCGCACCCGCTTCAGTAACTGAGCGTTGAGCGAGACGATGATCGTACTGGCGGACATCAGAACGGCGCCCACGGCGGGCGTGAGCAAGATGCCGCGTGAAGCGAGAACACCCGCCGCGAGCGGAATGGCGAAAATGTTGTAGCCCGCGGCCCACCACAGATTCTGCACCATCTTCCGATAGGTCGCGCGCGAGAGCGTGACGATTCGCGGAATGTCCCGGGGATCGGAGCGCACGAGAACGATGTGCCCGGCCTCCACGGCCACGTCAGTCCCTGCGCCGATCGCGATGCCGATATCCGCCGTTGCCAGGGCCGGCGCGTCGTTCACTCCGTCGCCGACCATCGCGACTTTCCGGCCCCCCTGCTGCAGCTCTTTCACCTTAGAGGCCTTGTCCTCCGGCAGAACCTCCGCGAATACCGTGTCGATGCCGAGGTCCTTGGCGACGGCGCTGGCCACGGCACGCGCGTCTCCCGTGAGCATCGCAACGTCGATGCCGCGCTGATGGAGCGCGGCGATCGCCTCGCGGCTCTCGGGGCGAATCGCATCAGCCACCGCGAATACCGCAATAGCGGTGCCGCCCTGCAACAGGTAGATCGCCGATTGCGCACGCTGTGCGGTCGCATCAACCGCCTGCGCCAGGCGTGGCGGCACCGTGGCGTCCTCGCCCTTGAGCAACGCGGGCCCACCGAGCCGGTACTCGATACCTTCGACAGTCGCCGCGACGCCCCTGCCCGGCAGCGCGCGGAAGCCGCTGGCCACCGCGACCGGGATGCCCCGCTCTGCGGCGGTCTTGACGATGCCGCGTGCAATGGGGTGCTCGGATTCCGTCTCGATCGCTGCAGCGATGCGCAGCGCGTCATCGGCCGCCACGCGCTCGGTGGTCACCTCGACGACGCGAAACTCGCCGAGGGTCAGCGTTCCGGTCTTGTCGAAAACCACCGTATCGATCAGTCTCGCTTCTTCCAAGCCTCGCCGGTCGCGCACGAGCAGCCCCGCACGGGCGCCGAGGGTGGTCGAGATCGCAACCACGAGGGGCACCGCGAGCCCGAGCGCATGCGGGCAGGCGATCACGAGCACCGTCACGACCCGCACGATGGCGAAGTCGATCGGCGCGCCGAGCAGCTGCCACACGACCATCGTGAGTAATGCCGCGGCGATGGCCACTCCCGCCAGCATTTGGGCCGCGCGGTCGGCCAAGACCTGAGCTCTGGACTTGGACCGCTGCGCGTCCGCCACGAGTCGCATAATCTTCGACAGCTTCGTGGCCTCTCCCGTCCCCGTCACTTCCACCCGCAACGAGCCCTCGCCGTTGATCGTGCCTGCAATGACCTCATCCCCTTCGCGCTTCTTGACTGGCCGGGACTCGCCTGTGATCATCGCCTCGTTGAGGGAGCTCTCGCCCTTCTGAACCACGCCGTCTACCGGCACACGTTCACCCGGCCGGACCAGCACCACGTTTCCCGCGCGCAGCGCGAGAATTGGCACCTGCTCTTCGGCCCCATCGCGCACGCGCGTCGCCAAGTCCGGCAACAGCTTGGCCAGCTCCGCGAGGGCGCCCTCGGCGCGCTGGATCGATCGCATCTCGATCCAGTGACCCAGGAGCATGATCGTCACCAGCGTCGCGAGCTCCCACCACAGCGCGTCCGCCGCGATCACGCCGAGCTGTACGATCCAGGAAAAGACAAAGGCGACGCTGATGGCGAGGGAGATCAGCGTCATCATCCCCGGCAAGCGGTCTCGCAGCTCGCGCCTGGCACCTTGGAGAAACGCGCGACCGCCGTAGCCGAAGACGACCGTCCCGAACACCGCCGGAATCCAGCCTGCGCCGGGCACGACAGGGGCCCGGTAGTTCAGCAGTGTCTGGATGTGCCCGGACCAGATGACCGCGGGGATCGTGAGGACGGCGGACAACCAGAAGCGATCCCGGAACATCGCGGGGGAATGGCCCGCGTGCGTGTCATGCCCGTGCTGCACCGTCGCCGCCGACGCATCGGCCGACGGGCCGTGTTCCGGCCGATGCATATGGTGCTCAGGATGCGACACGGCGCATCTCCCGTATCCGCCAGAGATAATAGATCGCCGGAATCACGACGAGCGTCAGCAGCGTCGCCGTCACCATCCCCCCCACCATCGGCGCAGCGATCCGCTTCATGACATCCGCGCCCGCCCCTGCGCTCCAGAGAATCGGCGCGAGGCCCGCGATCACCGCGGTCACCGTCATCATCACTGGACGCAGCCGTTGCACGGCGCCCTCCGCCACGGCCGCAGCCACGTCGGCTGGCCCGCGCAACGCGCCCTCCGCGCGTCGCCGCTTAAATGCCTCGTCGAGATAGATCAGCATCACCACGCCCGTCTCGGCGGCCACGCCCGCGAGCGCAATGAATCCGACCCACACGGCCACGCTCGTGTTGTAGCCGAGTGCCCAGATGGACCAGATCCCCCCAACCAGCGCAAACGGCAGCGCCAGCATGACGAGCAGTGTCTCCTCGACGCCGCGGAAGTTGAAGTAGAGCAGCAGGAAGATGATGCCGAGCGTGACCGGCACCACGAGTCTGAGCTTCTTCGTCACGCGCTCCATGAACTCGAACTGCCCGCTCCATGTGAGGCTGTAGCCGGGTGGGAGCTTAAGCTGGGCACCGACGATGCGCTGCGCGTCGCGCACGTAGCCGCCGAGGTCACGGCCCGCGATGTCCACGTAGACGGTGGTCACGGGAAACGCATTGTCGGTCTTCACCGCCATGGGACCCTGCACCACGCTCACTTGCGCGACCTGCCCCAGCGGGATCTGCAGGCCGGACATCGTGGGCACGACGATCTCGCGCAGCTTCTGCGCGTTGTCCCGCAGCTCCCGCGGGTAGCGCACGTTGATCTCGTAGCGCTCGCGACCCTCCACCGTGATCGCGGCGTTCATGCCGCCGGCGGTAGCCATGACGACGTCGTGCAGGTCACCCGCGTTCAACCCGAAGCGCGCCGCCTGCACCCGGTCCGTCTTCACGTCCACGTAGTAGCCGGAGACGTTGCGCTCGGCGAACACGTTGCGCGTGCCGGGCACGGTCTTCACGATGCGCTCGATTTCGATGCCGAGCTGTTGCAGCGTGTCGAGGTTCAGCCCGTAGACCTTGATGCCGATCGGGGTCCGCACTCCCGTCGCCAGCATGTCGATCCGGTTCTTGATCGGCATCGTCCACGCGTTGGTGACCCCAGGCAGCCGCACCGCACGATCCATCTCGCTCACGAGCCGCTCCGTCGTCATGTCGCGACGCCACTCGTCGTGCGGCTTCAGAACCACGGTGGTCTCGTACATGTCGAGCGGCGCCGGATCGGTGGCCGTGTTCGCACGTCCGACTTTGCCGAATACCGAGGCGACTTCGGGGAAGCTCGCCAAGACGCTGTCCTGATAGCGCATGATCTCCCGCGCTTGGCCGATCGAGACGCCCGGCACCGTCGTCGGCATGAACAGCAACGACCCCTCGTCGAGCGGCGGCATGAACTCGCTGCCGAGCCGGCTCCACGGGAGCACGGTGACCGCGAGGACGACGGCCGCGCCGGCGACCACGCGCCAGGGATAGCGCAACCCCCACGCAATGACCGGCCGATAGACGCGCATCAGCCCACGGTTCACCGGGTTTGCTTCCTGAGGCCGAATGCGCCCGCGCACCAGGAATCCCATGAGCACCGGAACCAACGTGATAGAAAGCAGCGCGGCGCCCGCCATGGCGAACGTCTTGGTGAACGCCAGCGGCTTGAACAGCCGCCCCTCCTGCTGCTCGAGGGAAAACACGGGCAGGAACGAGACGGTGATGATGAGCAGCGAGAAAAACAGCGGTGGTCCCACCTGGACGGCCGCCTCTCGCACGACGTCCCAGCGCGGGCGGTCGCCGTCCTGCTCCAGGTGCTTGTGCATATTCTCGATCATCACGATCGCGGCGTCCACCATGGCGCCCATCGCGATCGCGATCCCGCCCAGGCTCATGATGTTGGCGCCGACGCCCATCGACCGCATCACGAGGAACGAGATCAGGATGCCGAGCGGCAGCGTGACGATCGCGACCAGGGCCGAGCGGAAATGGAGCAGGAACACGATCGCGACGAGGGCGACGATCAGCGATTCTTCGATCAGGGTCCGGCGCAGGTTGCCGATCGCCCGGTGGATGAGGTCGGACCGGTCGTACACCGGCACGAGCCGCACACCGGCGGGCAGCGTGTGCTGGATCTCGGCGACCCGCGCCTTGATCGCCTCGATCGTCTTCAGGGCGTTGCTGCCGAACCGCATGATCACAATGCCCGCGACTGCTTCGCCACGGCCGTTGAGATCGGCCGCGCCACGCCGCGGGGCCGGACCCACCTGCACCGTCGCGACATCGCCCACGCGAATTGGCGTGCCGTCCATCGTGGCGCCGACCGCGACGTTCTCGATGTCCTGCACCGTCTGCAGGTACCCGAGCCCGCGGATCATGTACTCGCGGCCGCCCATCTCGATGACGCGCGCACCCACGTCCGCATTGTGCGCGCCAATCGCCGCGACCACGCGCATGACCGGAATCCGGAACGCCCGCAGCCGTTCGGGATCCACCTCGACCTGATACTGCTTCACATAGCCGCCCAGGCTCGCCACTTCAGACACGCCGGGAATGGCGGTGAGCTGGTAGCGCACGTACCAGTCTTGGAGACTGCGGAGTTGCGCCAGGTTGAGCGAGTCGCTCTCGAGCACGTACTCGAACACCCAGCCCACGCCCGTCGCATCCGGGCCGAGCGTCGGCTCGACCCCCGCCGGCAACCGCTGCCGCAACCCGTTCATGTACTCGAGCACCCGCGAACGGGCCCAGTACAAGTCCGTGCCGTCCTCGAACAGCACGTAGACCAATGAGAGGCCAAAGAACGAATAGGCCCGCACGACGCGTGCGCCCGGCACCTTGAGCATCTCGGACGCGATCGGATAGGTGACCTGGTCCTCGACGATCTGCGGCGCCTGCTCGCTGAATTCCGTCTGAATGACGACTTGCACGTCGGACAGGTCGGGCAGCGCATCGATGGGCGTCGTCGTCACTGCCCAGATCCCCCCCGCGACGAGCGCCGCCGTTCCCAGGCCCACGAGGAACCGGTTGCGGAGCGACCACGCAATGATCCTGGCGATCATGGCCGCTTCTCCGTCCCCATGTTCATGCCCGGCATCGTGCTGCCCGCTCCGGCGGTGAGCCGAGATTCTGCATCCACGAGGAAGTTGGCCGAGGCCACGATGCGCTCGCCGGCCGCGAGGCCGCTATCGATTTGGAAGCGGTCGCCGGCGCGCGCGCCCAGCACGACTTCGCGCGGCTCGAGCGCGCCGCTGGGCCCCACGACGAAGACGAGGTTTCGTTCACCCGTCTGCACCACCGCCTCGGCGGGGACGTTGACGGCGTCACGGTCCACTACAGCCTCGAGGAGCAGCGTGGCGTACATTCCCGGTCGCAACTCCCCTCTTCGGTTCGCGAACGCGACGCGGATCCGCCCGCTGCGACTGCTGTCGTTCACCGTGGGCCACACGAAGCTCACACGACCCGCGAACCTGCGGCCTGGATACGTGGTGAATTCCGCGCTCACCGGTGCCCCCACACGGACGAGCCCGAGATCCTGTTCGAATACCGCGCCCTCGATCCAGATCGTGGAAAGGTCGGCAATGCGGTACAGCTTCATCCCGGGCATCACCGCCTGGCCGGCAACCACCATCTTCTCGAGCACGATGCCATCCACTGGCGCGTTGAGCGCCAGCGTTTTCGTCACTTCACCGGTGCGTTCCAAGCGCTCGATCTGCTCGCGCGAGATGTCCCAGTAGGACAGGCGCCGGCGCGACGCCGCCAGCAGTGCCTCGGTATCCTCCGAGTGCGCCGCCGAGTCGAGACGCTTGGCGGCGAGCAATTCCTCCTGCGCGGCGACTAGCATCGGGCTGTATAGCGTCAGCAGCGGCTGACCACGCCGCACCGACGTGCCGGTGGCGTTCACGAACAACTGCTCAACGAACCCGTCGATCTTCGTCGTGATGTCGGCGAGATTGGGCTCGGCGGGCAACACCTGCCCCACGGTCCGCACCGTGCGCACGAGCGGGCCCCGCTGCACGACCGTAAACGTGACGCCGACGGCGCGCGCCTGCTCCGGCGTGAGATGCACAGGCGCTCGGCCCGTCATTCCGGAATCCGCGGAGGCCGTGTCGCTCATGTCCATGCCGGCCATCGAATCCGCCTGGGTCTCTTTGCGGCACGCCGCCAGCAATAGCACGATCAGCAGGATGGCGCGGTTCATGGTTGCACCTCGCGCCCGATAAGGGCCTCGAGCTCGCCGACCGCCTGGTGATAATCAGCGAGCAACCGGTAGGTCTCGGTTTCGTAGCGATTCACGGTCATTTGATTGTCCACGAGGGCCATGAAGGTGACGCGGCCGACGCGATAGCTCGACAGCGATGCCTGCACCGCGGCGCGGGCCTGCGGCACAATGCCGCCGCGGTAGAGGCGAATGAGGTTCTGGTCCTCCACGGCGCGCGCGCGGGTTTCGATGATCTGGGCCACTGTTTCGTTCTGTTGATTGGCCAGCTCGGTGCTCGCCATGTCCCGCATCGCGGCCATCTCACGCCGCATCGGGAGCTGCCGGGCGCCCGCGAAGATCGGCACGGTGAAGCCGAACATCAGGCTGACCATCGTGGGGAACTGGGGGCGCTGCTGGTACTGGACGCCGAGGGTGAAGTCGGGGAACAGCTCGCGCCGCGCGGCGGACAGCGCTGCGTCTGCGGCGGCGACGCGCTCGGTTCCGGCGACGAGCGCCGGACGCTGTGCGAGGGCCCAGGCGACGAGCGAGTCCACGACCGGCAGCTCCCCGGCGTCCGTCTCGGGCAGCTCGAGCGCGGGGATGGGACTCAGCGCTGATCGGCCCAGCAGCGCGTTGAGCCGGGCGGCCATCGCCACTCGCTCCTGCCCCATGCGCGTGATCTCTTCGCTCATGCGCGCGATCTCGACCTGCGCGCGCAGCACGTCCTGCTGCACCGCCGAGCCGACGGCGTACATCGTCGTGCTCACGTCGAGGAAGTTCCGCAGCAGCTCGCGCGTGCGTCCCATGACGTCGAGCGCGCGGTCAGCATAGGCCGCCTGGTAGTAGGCCATGCGGACCTGCGCCGCGAGCATGCGCTCCTGCTCATCGGCCTCGGCGCCAGCAGCCGCGGCGGTGTGACGCGCCGCGCGCTTCGCACCGCTGAGTTTGCCGGGCCAGGGCAGCATCTGCATGAGCTGCACCTGGTTCATAGTCATCGGATCCATCGTATTGCCGAAATCCGACGCCATGCGGTTCATCAGGCCGAATTGCAATTGTGGATCGGGCAGCGCACCGGCGGGACCGATGCGCTCCCCAGCTGCTGTTGCCGACGAGCGCGCGGCGCGCAGCATGGGGTTCGACGCGCGGGCGATCCGCACCGTCTCGGCCAGCGTGAGGGTATCGCCCTGCGCAGCGGCGCGGCCCGCGAATAAACCGAGCAGCGCCACCACGAGAGAAAGAACGCGGGCTGTCATGCACGTCCCGCGAAGGCGAGAGCCCTGGTGTTGAGTTGCGTATTCATCTGATCCTCCCTGATCCGGCGAACGCCGGATGCACGTGTGAAAGAGCCCCCGGCGACGTGCCGGGGCGTGCGGGGTCGCCCTCAGGCGACGAGGATCAGATCTGGTTCGGTGGGGGAGTCGGCGGACCGGTCCGGAAGAGATCTCCGAAATGCAGAGCCGGACGCGCAGCGAGTACGATTACGCTGTTCGGAACGACCAGACAGGTTGGAACCAGCGCTATGGCGGGGGCCACAGTAACGCAGCCGAGCGTTGCCACGCAGGGACCGGCAGCGGTATGCTCGCACACGCCAGCGGGCATCGCCACGCCCAGGACTGGTCCGTGCGATTGATTGGCGGGGGGGAGCGGGCAGCGAGCCGCTGCCCAGCCAGCTTCCGCGGAGGAGGCGGCGAACGACAGCGTCAATGCCGCGAGCGTCACACTCGCGAGCACCCGCCGCATCGTCGACCGCCGAGCTGGCTTCATGAGTTCCTCAAGTGTACCCTGGCCGCCCCTCACCCGTTCGTGAAGCTACGTTGAAGGGGTCTTCAGGAACAACCGGGGGGGGCTGCCTCGTCACCCGCGTGCGCTCGAGCGCGTGCTCTGCAATCCGTGCAGCCATGGGTCCACCTGGGGCTACCCTTGCGCCTCTCCAATCGCCTGAGAACCTTCCGCGGCAATGACTCGACTGGAACGTTGGATCGACACGCAGTGCGCGGTGAACGAAGGTCGGTCCGGCTTCCGGCTCTTGCCGACTGGCCTCGACGCGTTCGTGGCGCGCGCCATCCTCATCGAGCTCGCCGACCGCACGCTCGATCTCCAGTACTACATCTTCCACCCCGATCAAACCGGCTCGCTGATCATCGACCGCCTCATCGCCGCCGCGGATCGCGGCGTGCGGGTGCGCGTGCTGCTCGACGACTGGGGCACCCTCGATAAGAAGGACGAGTTGGTCGCGGGCCTCGACGCGCATCAGAACATCGAGGTCCGGGTCTTCAACCCCTACGTCCACCGCTCGGGCCTCCACCGCCTCGGCGAGCTGCTCACCAGCTTCACGCGCCTGAATCGCCGCATGCACAACAAGCAGTTCATCGCCGACGGCGTCGCCACGATTCTGGGCGGCCGCAACATCGGCGACGAGTACTTCAGCCTCGGCGAGCTCGATTTTCAGGACGTCGACGTCCTCGCGGTCGGCCCCGTGGCCCGGCAGTCGACGCAAAGCTTCGACGCCTACTGGAACAGCCGGTACGCGATCCCCATCACCAAGCTCGGCACGTTCACGCCGAGCGAAACGCAGTTCACCGCTGCCCGCAAGGAGCTCGGGGAGCGCTGCGCGCAACTGGCCGACTCCGCATATGGGCGCGCCCTGGCCGAGTCCGATCTCGCCAAGGACCTGAACGCGCACGCACTGCATTGGCACTGGGCCGACGGCCGGGTGATCGCGGACCCCCCCGAGAAGCTGACGACGCCCCCCGGCACGCGCCGCGACGAGTACCTGAGAGGCCAGATCGCTCCGCTGGTACGAGCCACGCGTGCGAGCCTGCTCGTCGTATCGCCGTATTTCGTGCCCGGGAAACAGGGCGTCGCGATCTTCGGCGAGCGGCGCCGCACGGGCGTCAGTATCAAGGTGTTGACGAATTCGCTCGCCGCGACGGACGTCTGGCTCGTGCACGCGGGCTACATGAAGTACCGGCGGCCGCTGCTCGCGGAAGGCGTGCAGCTCTACGAATTGCGGCCGGAGGCCGCCGGGGCGAGAGGGCCCCGCGCCGTAAGTATCGTCGGGTCCTCGCGGGCGAGCCTGCACGGCAAGACGTTCGTATTCGACGGCACATCGGTCTTCATTGGTTCGGTCAACCTCGATCCTCGCTCACTCGATCAGAATACCGAGGTGGGCGTGCTCGTCAGCAGCCCCGAGCTCGCCACGGAGGTGGCGCGCCTGTTCGACCATTGGGCGGCACCGGCGATGGCGTACGAAGTCACCCGTGGCGCGAACGGCGCCCTGCGATGGACCGGCGGCTACACCGCCGAGCCGGAGGCTGGATTCTGGCGCGCCCTTGGCGCGAGATTCTTCTCGTACCTTCCCATCGATTCCCTGATCTGACGGAGGGGTATGCTGACCTTCTTGGTGCTGCTCCAGGCCGCCACGCCGCAGCCGCCCGCGCAACTCACGCAGTTCCTCGAGCAGAGTATCGGGTTCGACGCCGAGCAGCTGGGCACCGTCGAGCGCGGGGAGGCGGTGGTGAAGGTGCTCGACGCGCGCGACCGCCGCGACGTAGTGGTATTCGGGATCATCACCCTGCCGGTTTCGCGCGAACCATACGTGCGCGCGTTGCGCGATTTCCCCACCTCGCTCCGTACGCCGAACCGCACGCAGTTGGGAATCTTCAGCAGTCCCGCCGTGGAGGGAGACGTCGCCGCGGTGACGATCAACAGCCGGGACGTGGCGGACATGAAGAGTTGCAAACCCGGTGACTGCGTTGTGAAGCTGCCGGCCACGGACATGCGCCGCATCCACGACGAGATGAACTGGTCGGCGCCTCCCGCGGATCTCCAGGCACAGCTGAACGCGTATGCGCGCCGCCGTCTCGTCGAATACGTCACCGATTACCGCCGGCGCGGCGACTCGGCGATGGCGATCTACGACGATCGCGGCAACATGAACATGCACGCGAGTGACGCGTTCGCGGCGCAGTTCGCCGAATCGCCCTACATCTATCAGACGGTCCCGTCGCTCCATGCGTATTTCACGAACTATCCGAACGGCGCGCTTCCCGCCGGGGCCGCCGAAGTGCTGTTCTGGTCGGAAGACGTGATGCCCCGGCTGCGCCCGATCCTGAGCGTCACCCACTTGGTCGTGTACACACCGCCGGAGCTGCCGGGCATGACGTTGGCTGCGTCCAAACAGATTTACGCGAACCATTACTTCGAGGCGGCCGTGGACCTGACGGCCATCGTCGATCGGAATCCGGGAAGCTACCTCGTCGTATTCCGCCGCTATCGCTTCGACAATCTGCCGGGCGGGATCCTCAATATTCGCGGCCGGGCAATCGGCGCCCTCCGCGATCAGCTCGCGGCCGATCTCCGCCGCCAGCAGCAGCAGCATTGAGGGTTCATCTCCTCGACGGCACCTACGAGCTGTTCCGGCATTTCTACGCGATGCCGCACCAGCAGGGCCGTGACGGCCGGGAAGTCGCCGCGATCATCGGCGTCCTGGGATCGATCCTCGGCATGTTCGAAGGCGACACCACCCACCTCGGCGTCGCCACCGATCACGTCATCGAATCGTTCCGCAACGACCTCTGGGCCGGCTACAAGACCAGCGCCGGCATCGAGCCGGATCTCCTGGCGCAGTTCCACCCGCTCGAGGACGCGCTGCGCGCCATGGGCGTCACGGTCTGGGCGATGGGAGAGTTCGAGGCCGATGACGCCCTGGCGGCAGCGGCGCATCAGGCGGCGCAGTCCCCCATTGTCGAGCAGGTGATCATCTGTACGCCCGACAAGGATTTGAGCCAGTGCGTCCGCGGGGAGCGCGTGGTGCAGCTCGACCGCCGCAAACGCGAGCTGCGCGACGAGCGCGGCGTCGTTGCGCGCTTTGGCGTCGCACCGGAGTCGATTCCGGACTATCTCGCGTTGGTGGGCGACTCGGCCGACGGGTTTCCGGGCGTGCCGGGCTGGGGAGAAAAAGCGTCGGGCTCGGTCCTGGGGCGCTACGTCCATCTCGAACGGATCCCGGCCAATTCCAGAGAGTGGGAGGTGCCGGTGCGCGGAGCGGCACGCCTCGCCGCGGCCCTCGCCGAGCATCGCGACTTGGCGGTGCTGTTCCGTACGCTGGCGACCCTCCGCACGGATGTCCCGGTCTTTGGGACCGTTGAGGATCTGCGCTGGCGCGGCCCCAGGGCGGAGTTTGAAGGTGTCGCCCAACGGCTTGGGGTGTCCGGGTTGTGGGACCGCGCCCGCCGCATCCCTCTTGTTACCGAATGATCAGCTTGCCGTGCATGGTGGGATGCAGGATGCAGGCGTACCGCACCACGCCGGCGCCGCGCGCGACGTAGCGACCCACCTGCCCCTGGGATAGCTGCCCCGTGTCCCATTTCGCGCGACCGCTCGCCGTTGCGGTGTGCGGCACGATGTCCCGGTTGATCCAGACGATCGTGTCCCCCGCCGCTACGGTGAGAGCCGCGGGATGGAACTCCATCCCGCGGATCTCGACCGTGTGAGTCGTCGGCGCTCTGCCGGCCAGCAGCAGGAGCAGCCAGACAATCACTTCCCGGTCCTCGCCGGTGGGCTGAGCCTGGCCTTGAGCTGCTTGGCATGCTCGAGATGCGTCGCGACCGCCGGCCGGACGTCCACGAGCAGCTTGCGCAGCTCGGCGTTCTCGGTGGTCGGGATGAGGAGCTTGTCGATCGCGTCGAGCACCGCTTGGTGATAACCGACTTCACGGTCGATGTAGGCGCGGTCGAACGCGGCGCCGTGCAACGGCTCGAGCGCTGCGTGGGCCTGCTTGGCGCCGCTCTCGAGTGACTGGCTGACGGCGTTGTCCGCAGGCGTGACGCCGAGCTTCGTAGCCAACGCGGCGGCCTGCGCGTTGACGGCGGTATGATCGGTGATCATGGTGGCGGCGAACTGTTTCACGGCGGGGTTCTGCGTACGCGTCTGGGCGAACTTGGCAGCATCGATGTCGATGCTGTTGGCGGTCACCGCAACGTGCGCGACTTCCGGGTCCGACAGGTCGGGCGCCGCTGCCGGTGCCGGCGTCGGATTCTGCGCGTGCAGCGCGCTGGCAAACGCGAGCGCCAATCCGAGGGGTATCAGTCGATGGCCTGAGTGGGACATCCAAAACCTCCTAGAAAGGGATCCGTGATGGTGTGGGTTCGCTGAAGCTCACTGCATAATCACACTTTGTCAAGTATTTCATTGTGTTACTAGACAAATCAGTGTTTGCAAGCTATTCTGGGGCATGACCAACTGGCTGGAACGGCTGATCGGCGAAACCCAGGTGCGCCTGCTCGGCTTGCTGCGGCGCTCGCGTCACACGATCACGAGCCTCGCCGAAGCCCTCGGTCTCACCGACAACGCCGTGCGGATGCACATCGCTGCCCTGCACCGCGACGGCATTGTCGCGCAGGTGGGCAGCCAGCGCGATACGGGCGGCAAACCGGCTCGCCTGTATGGCCTCACGCGCGAGGGCGAGGAGCTGTTCCCCAAAGCATACGCGCTCGTCCTGGCCAAGCTCGTCGAAGAGATCGTGCGCACCGAAGGACGGGAGCGGGCCATCCAGTTGCTCCGCGCCGTCGGCGCGCAGGCCGCCGGGCAGGCGAGCACCGGTGCCAATCCCAAACAGCGGATGGAAGCAGCGGCCGCCGTCTTTCGCGATCTGGGCGCGGACGCACTTGTGGAAAAGACTGCCGACGGCTGGCGGCTGCAGGGCTACGGCTGCCCACTCTCCGCCGTGACGTCAGGTCATCCGGAGATGTGCGAGCTCGGCAAGGCCCTGGTGGAGGAGGTCGTGGGAGCGCCGGTGACCGAATGCTGTCAGCGGGGTGAGCACCCGCGCTGCTCGTTTGAGCTCGAGGCGAGCGCGCAATGACGAACTATCGCTACCTGATCATCGGCGGTGGCATGACGGCCGACGCCGCCGCGCGCGCCATCCGCGAGAGTGACGCGCACGGCAGCATCGGCATCATCTCCGCCGATCCGCATCCGCCGTACAATCGCCCGCCATTGTCGAAAGGGTTGTGGAAGGGGGACGATCCTGAAAAGACCCTCTGGCGCGGCACCGACAAGATCAACGTCGACCTGCGACTCGGCCGCCGCGTAACGGCCATCAACCCGAAACACAAAACCGTCACCGACGATCGCAGCAATGCGATCACGTACGAAAAGCTCCTGCTCGCGACCGGCGGCACACCGCGCCGTCTCCCCATGCAGACCGGGCAGATCATCTACTACCGCACCTTCGACGACTACACTCGGCTGCGCGCGCTCGCCGACCAAAAGCTGCGATTCGCCGTGTTGGGCGGCGGGTTCATCGGTTCGGAGGTCGCGGCCGCGCTGCGCATCGTGGGCCGCGACGTCACCATGATCGTCCCGGAGGAGGGAATCGGCGCGCGGGTGTTCCCCGCCGATCTCGCGAAATTCCTCGTCGACTATTACCGCGAACAGGGCGTGGACGTGCGGACCGGCGAGGGCCTGGCCGACCTGCAGCAGAGCGCCGGGAAGGTGAATGTGCGGACGACCCACGGCAAAGACATTCCGGTCGATGTCGTCGTCGCCGGTCTCGGGATCCAGCCCAACGTAGAGCTGGCCGAGCAGGCGGGATTGCGAGTCGAGAACGGCATCGTGGTCGACGAGCGGCTCCGCACCAGCACGGCCGACATCTTCGCCGCCGGTGACGTCGCAAATTTCTTCAATCCCGCGTTGGGGGTGCGGATGCGGGTCGAGCACGAGGACAACGCCAATACGATGGGCGCGGCGGCGGGCCGCTCCATGGCCGGCAAGGGCACGCCCTACACGCACCTGCCCTTCTTCTATTCAGATCTCTTCGCGCTAGGGTACGAGGCGGTTGGCGAGCTCGATCCCCGGCTCGAGACCGAGAGCGCCTGGAAAGAGCGATTCCGCGAGGGCGTTGTCTACTACCTGAAGGACGGCAAGGTGCGCGGCGTGCTGCTGTGGAATACCTGGGGGCAGGTCGACAACGCGCGCGCGATCATCGGGACCCGCGAGCGCTTGAAAGCGCTCAAATGATCATTGATCATTGGTCATTGGACATTCACAGCGATGTGCCGCCACTGTCCCTGCCGGAACCGCAGCACGCTCAACGCACACCGCGTCGCATGTCCCGCGAGGATCGCCAGCCAGATAGCCATGGGATCGAGTGTGCCGGTGCGTTGCATTACGAAGCAGATGCCGAGTGGGACGAGGATCTGCGAAATCATCGAGATGTAGAGCGGACTCTTCGTGTCGCCCGTTCCCTGCAGCCCGCCGGTGTACGCGAGCGCCACGGAGACGAACAGCCCCGACACGCTCAGCACGCGCAGCAGCTGAGTCCCGATGTCCACGACCACCGGGTCGTACATGCCGAAAACCGCGAGCAGCGTCCGCGGGAAGAATAGAAAGAACAGCCCGACGAACGACGCGACCGTCACGCCGTACCGTGCCGCGATATGGACCGCCTGGTCGGCACGGTCCGGGTGCCCAGCGCCAACGTTCTGTCCCGCGACCGCCGCCGCCGACCCCATCAGTCCCACCGAGGTCCACATGATCAGTGAGAACAGCTCTCCATACGACACGGCGAACACCGCTTGTGCCGCGGCGCTTTGTGCCAGCGACCCGATGAAGGACAGCATCAGCACGCCGCCGATGTTCATCATGATGCCCTGAATTCCCGTCGGCAGACCGAAGCGGAACAACTCACGGATGATCTTCCAATCGGGCCCGAGGCCGCGCCCGCGAGGAAATGACACGACCCAGCCGCCGCTCCACAGCCTCCACACCGCGTAGAGCGCCAACAGTCCGCCCGCGATGCACGTACCCATTGCCGAACCGCGGGTCCCGAACGCCGGAATCGGACCGAGCCCCCGGATGAGTACAACGTTCAGCACGAGGTTCAAGACGGTCATCGCGATCCCGAGGATCATCGGCGTGCGCGCGTCACCGGCCGAGCGCAGGGCGCCGCCCAGCATAAAGAACACCATCATGCCGCTCGAGAAGCCAAACAGGATCCGCAGGTACGGCAGCGCCTCGGCCTGCACCGCCGGCGCCGCGTTGATCAGATCGAGCAACCAGGGCGACGCGACGTAGCCCACCGGCGCCATGATGACGACCGACAGACCGACCGCTGTCAGGAACGCCTGATAGACGACGCGGTCCACCGTCTCGGAGTCCCCCGCACCGGCGAATCGCGCCACCAGCACGCTCATCCCCGTAAACAGCGATGAGATGAACGTGATCACGACGAGGAGGATCTGCCAGCTTGCCCCGATCGCGGCATTTGCCTGATAGCCGATCAGGTGGCCGACGAGCACGTGATCAACCATGCCCACCAGACCGCTGAAGGCGTTGGTGAGCATCGTCGGCCACGCAATCTTCCAGACGGCCGCGCGAAGCGGCCCCTCGACGATCGAGCGGTCGTACCGTGAAACGGTTTCCGTCACTCAGCTGACCGGATTCGTGCTACGGCGTCGCGCGAGCAGTGTGTCGAGACTCCACGGCCCCGCCCCGGCGGCTGAGAAATAGAGGAAGGTGAAACAGTAGAAGACGGCCGGCGCACCCTGATTCAAGACCGGCCAGAAGCCGTGCCCAGCGTGACCGATGAAGTATGCAAACGCCATTTCGCCGGAGAGAATGAACGCCACGGGACGGGTGAACAGGCCCAAGAAGAAGAGTGTGCCCCCGACGACCTCGATGACCCCCGCGAACCACACCAGCGATCCGACCGGCGCCGTGCCGCCGCCCGGCAGGATCGCGGCCGGGAAGGCGAACCACTTTGCCGAACCCACCTGGAAGTACAGGAACGCGACGACGATTCTCAGAATGCTCCGCAGCTGCGGCGCCCACTCCTTTTTCACAAAGCCTCCCGTTTTTTGATCAGTAATTCGCGCTCTCGAGCGTTTTCGGTGAGCTCCGCCGCGCGCGCGAGCTCCGCGCGCGCTTCCTCGAAGCGGCCGAGCTTGGCAAGCAGATCCCCGCGCACGCTCGGCAAAAGATGATAACCCGCCAGCGCCGGATCCGTCGTCAGCGAATCAACGACCTCGAGCCCGGCCGCCGGGCCGAACGCCATCCCGAGCGCCACGGCCCGGTTCAACTCGACCACCGGGGACGGCAGCAGCTGCGCCAGGCCGTCGTACAACGCGACGATGCGGGTCCAGTCAGTCTCCTCCGGCGTACGCGCGCGCGCGTGGCACGCGGCGATCGCGGCCTGCAGGGTGTACGGTCCGTATGCCCCGCCCAGCGCCTCCGCGCGCTCCAGCGCCCCGAGCCCGCGCCGGATAAGCAGGTGGTCCCAGCGCCCGCGGTCCTGGTCGAGCAGCAAAATCGGCTCCCCGCCGGGCCCTACGCGCGCGCGCACGCGCGATGCCTGGATCTCCATCAGGGCAACGAGGCCGTGCACCTCTGCCTCGGCCGGCGCCAGCTCGGCGAGGATGCGGCCCAAGCGGAGGGCATCCTCGCACAGCGCCGGCCGCACCCACGCGTCGCCCGCCGTGGCCGAGTAGCCTTCGTTGAAGATGAGATAGATGACCTCGAGCACCGACTCGAGCCGCTGCGCGAGCTCGGCGCCGCGCGGCACCTCGAACGGCACGCGCGCCGCGGCGAGCGTACGCTTGGCGCGCACGATGCGCTGCTGGATCGTCGCCTTCGGGACGAGGAAAGCCCGCGCGATCTCGTCGGTCGTCAGGCCGCCGAGCAGCCGCAGGGTCAGCGCGACGCGGGCTTCGGTGGTCAGGACCGGGTGACACGCGGTAAAGATCAGGCTCAGCAAATCGTCGCCCACGTGATCGTCGATCGCGGCCGCGAGTGCGGATTCCGGACTGACTTGCCGTTCCTCGAGCTCGCGACCCAAATGTTCGTGCGTACGGCCCTGCCTCTTCTGGCGGCGCAGCTGATCGATGGCTCGATGTTTGGCGGTGGCCATGAGCCAGGCACCGGGATTGTCCGGTACGCCTGACTCCGGCCACTGCTCCAGCGCGGCGACGAGCGCATCCTGGGCCAGGTCTTCCGCCACGCCGATGTCACCGACGATGCGGGCCAGCCCCGCGATGAGTCTGGCGGACTCGATCCGCCAGACCGCATCGATGGCGTCAGCAGCCTGCTGACGGGTCATCCATCATCTGCCGGACTTCGACTTCCAGCTCCTGATCCCAGAGCCCGATGTGCGCTTCCAGGAATTTCCGTGTCCACTCGATCGCTTCTTTTTTCGAGCCGACATCGTAGATCGCGTAGCCGCCGATGACTTCCTTCGCCTCGGTGAAGGGGCCGTCCGTGAAGGTGATCCTCCCGTTGGCCAGCCGGGCCCGCGCTCCCAATGCCGTCGGCATCAGACCACCCATCCCGACCATCGCGCCTTTCCTGGCCGCTTCCTCGCCCAGCTTCCCGATCTTGTCTATGAGCGCCGGCGACGGGTGAGCACCGGTCTCGCGAGTCTTCACAATCGTCATGAAACGCATGGCTATTTCCCCGAGCGTTGTTTGTTCTTGGCGATCGCCTCGCGCTGCCGCGCTTCCTGCTGCCGCAGCTCGGGCGTGAACTCCGCGCCGAAGTCCTCGGCCTCGAAGACCTGCCGGATCTCGACCTCCGTGCCGCCGTCGAACGGCGCGCGCTTCAGCCATTCGATGGCCTCTTCCTTCGACCGCACCTGCCACAGCCAGTAACCGGCGATCAGCTCTTTGGTCTCCGCGAACGGCCCGTCGCGCACGATCCGCTCCTTCCCCGAAAACTTGACCCGCACCCCTTTCGAGCTCGCCTGCAGTCCTTCGGCGGCCAGCATCACGCCGGCCTTCACCAGCTCGTCATTGAACTTGCCCATCGCCTCCAGGATCTTTTTGTCCGGCAGGACGCCGGCCTCGCTGTCCTTGTTGGCCTTCACGATCACCATGAATCGCATTGCCGTCTCGCTTTCTGGTTAGTGTGCCGTACACTCTTGCTCTCATCTAGGCGACGAACGAGACTTCCAGAAATCGACATATTCCAATGTCGTTGTGGTAGCCCTGGTTACGGCCTCGGATCATGAGGAGCGGATATGTGCCGAAACATCAAGACGCTGGCGAACTTCGAGCCCCCCGCGACCGACGATGAGATTCGCGCGTCGGCGCTGCAGTTCGTACGCAAGTTGAGCGGCGCGACGCACCCCTCGCACGCGAACGAGGCGGTGTTCAACCGCGCCGTAGACGACGTGACAACGATCGCCCGCCACTTGATCGACTCACTCACGATCAAGGCACCGGCGCGCAACCGGGAAGCAGAAGCGCGCAAAGCACGGGAGCGCGCGGCGAAGCGTTTCGGCTAAGCCTGACTGTACTTCAGCGCCGAACACCTCTATTTTTCTGACCTCGCCCTGGTGGTGGAACTGGTAGACACGCTGTCTTGAGGGGGCAGTGCCGCAAGGCGTCTCGGTTCGAATCCGAGCCAGGGCATCCAGTGACGGGCGTCCCGTTGTGGGGGTGACGCGGGACTGCTCGCGCAAACTCGCGCGGTGCATAGCTTTCCGGCATGGAGCTATGGGTGGCGTTCGGGTTCGGTGCAGCCGTCGGCGCGCTGGTCGGTTATCTGCTGGGGCGGCAGAAGGAGATGCCCGCGGCGGCCCGGGCGCGGCCCGCGCCTCCGTCACCACCGCCCCCATCCTCGAAGTCCTCCACAGCCTCGCCGGAAGTGAAGCACGTCGTCCTCGACGAAGGCTCCGCCAACGTTCTCAATGCGCTGAACAACCGCCTCTCGGCCATCGGCGCGCTGGCCGACTTGCTGCATGGCAGTCCGCTCGATCCGGAGCGCGCGCGTGCGCTCGTGCTCCTGCACGGCGAGGTTCGCCGCGCTGCCGAAATCACGAGCCACTTCCTGGAGCTCGCCGCTCATCCGGCAGGCGCCGCCGAGCCGTGTGATGCGGCGGTCGTGATCAGCGGCGTGCTGTCGGAGCGCGAATCGACGTTCCGCGAGCTCGGCGTGAAAGTCGTCCGATCGGTCCCCGCTGACCTGCCGCTGGTCGCGTGCCCGATGCCGCAGCTCACGGAGATGCTGACGAAGCTGCTCGACTTCGCACTGCGCCGGCTCCGCGCGTCGCAGCCGCCGCGCGAGCTGCGGCTCGACGTGATGGCCACCGGTCCGTCGGTGGTGACCTCGCTGTGGGATTCCGGCGCGCCGCTCGCCGTGGAAGCCGAGCAACGGCTCACCTCGCCGTTCCGCTTTACGCAGACGGGCGGCGGCGGCGAGGTCGAGTTCGCGCTCGCGCGCGCGCTGGCGCAGTCGGCCGGCGGCAACCTGCGGCTGCGGCCGCGCGGCGGCAGCACCGGCGCCGAAGTCGTCGTGACGCTCCCGCGCAGCGTGCTGGGCGCGCTGGCGCCGCTCTCGACGCCTGCCGAAAGCCTGCCCCGCATGCGCATCCTCGTCGTGGACGACGATGCGGTGAACCGCCAGGCGATGGTGCTGCTCCTCGAGCGGGAGGGACACCAGATCGTAGCGGTCGAGAATGGCCTCGAGGCGATGGAGCGGCTGGGCGACCACGACAACACCTTCGATGCAATCGTCACCGACCTGCAGATGCCGCGGCTCGGCGGACGTGCGATGTACGAGCAGCTCGTCAACAGCCGGCCCCTCGTCGCCAAACGCTTTGTGTTCGTGACGGGAGATCAGGCCCGCGGGGAAACGCGCGCCTTTCTGGAGAGCTGCGGGCAGCCGTCGGTCACAAAACCCTACGATTTAGGCGATTTGATCAGCGCGATTGGGACGGTTTCCCGAAAGAAATAGCCGGTCTCAATTCGGCGCATGAACCCGGGGTCCGCTGTAATCCCGATCGCCGCCGATCCCCGGACCCGCCAGCTCGAGCCCGCCGCGATCGTTGTTGATCCGCGCGATGAACTGACGAATTGATCCCGGGAAGGCCGCCGTGCGGCCGTTCTTGCCGAACGGGTCGGTATACCACACCTCGGGGCCGGCTGCGTTACTGACGAAGTTTGAATTGATGTCGACCATGCGGTCCGTGCCGTCGAACACCGAGCGCGGATCGTCGAACGTGATCCCGGTAATCGTGCCGTTGCTGGTGGAGCGCGCGCATGCCCCACCCCGCGCGGCGTTCCCCGCCGGGGTGACTTCGTAGCACACGTCGATCGGCCGCCCGGTGATTCCCGCCAGGGCCGGATCGTAGAAGCGGCTCGGCAGCGAGACCTGGAAGTACGGATTGAAGAACGCGAGCGTGTGGCCGTCCTCGCGCCGCACCGAGTTCGAGGTCTGCCAGGTCTCGTGGAGCGCGCCAAAGTTGGAGAACTGGCCGGCGGGGACGAGAATTTCGCTGTCGACACACGTGCGATCAGGAATGATCCGCACGCCGCCGCCATCAGGCGAGTTCGCGGGCGTCGCCGGTCCCACGACGACCGTGGTCCCGTCGCAGCTCCGCTCGAACTGTCCGGGCGTCCCGATCGCCGCGAGCATCGTGATGTGCATCTCGGTCCCGTCGCTGCAGCGGATATGATAGACCAGCTCGTGCAGATTGTTGGTGAATGCGTCTTTCGAATGGGTGCCCTGGTGCAGCTTGACGAGGACATCGCACCGCACGGCGAACAGCGCGTCCGCCGCGTCGCTGCCGAAATGCATGGGGACGTCGTTCTCCCATTCGACCTTGTGCCCGAAGTGGTCCTCGTGCCGGGTCGTCAGAGGATCGTAGACATCGAGCTGCTCGTTCGCGTATCCAAATGGAATCGGTCCCACTTCGCGGTACAGCGCCGAGCCGCGGGGGTCGCGGCCGTGGTCGTGGCCGAAGGAGCAACCGGTGACCGGATCGATCGGCGGATGCCACGTGGGATAGAGCTTGTGATCGGGCCCGACGACCGAGTACGCGTCGTGCTGCGCCTTGGTGCAGTCGTCGTTCGCACCAGGCGACCAGAGTCCGAAGGACGCGGCGTTGCCGGTGGCGGGTCCGTAGTCGGGGGCTGCCGGCATATCGTGACACGCTGCCGACACCATTGCGCCAGCGGCGAGAAAATGCAGCAGGGATGAGGGTTTCATGCGCGGAACTTCCAATGATCAATGTTCAGTGATCATTGATCATTGTTCATTGATCATTCGTGACGCATGTCACTCCCAAATTGGCCACAGCAATTGAGTTATAGTGGCGATATGCGATCCCGTGCGATCGTCCTGGTGAGCCTCGCGCTGGCCGCTTTCCCCCCGAGAACGGTGGCGGCGCAGCGGCGCGAGGCCACCGGCCTGTGGTACAGCGTGGGCGTCGCCCCGGGATGGGCCCGCGTCACGTGTGGCCTCTGCGCCGGCCGCCGGAAGACGGGACTCTCCGCACTCCTCGGCGTCGGCGGCAGCACCAGCCGGGCGGTGCGCATCGGTGCAGAGCTCGCCGGGTGGCGCCAGCGCGAGGGTGGAGTGACGCAGACGCTGCTGTCGTTCGGGGCTGCCGCTTACTGGTATCCGAATGTCGGCCGACAGTTGTACCTGCGGGGCGGGGCCGCGCTCGTGATGCACCGTACCAATGACGGCACTGACGTTATCACGTCATCGGGCATCGGCCCGCAATTCGGCATCGGCTACGAGTATCTGGTGAGCCGGGTGTGGCGGCTCGCCCCGTTTGTGTACTACTCGGTGGGGGCGTTCGCCGGCGATGTGAACTTCAACGGCGGCCAGGCCGCGAGCGGCGCGACGGTGAGTTTTCTTCAGGTAGGGGCGTCGCTAACGCGACGAATGTCCAATAACCAATGATCAACGCTCAATGATCATTGACCGTTGGACATGGATAATTGGACATTGATCATTCCGTAGGATGGGCCGACTCGGAATCGAACCGAGAACCTACTGATTAAGAGTCAGTTGCTCTGCCAGTTGAGCTATCGGCCCTCGTTTGGAGCGGCGGAAAAATCATCAGGGGCCGTCGGCGAGGCAAGGGAACGACCCGGCAGCCCAATCCTCGTCCCCCACTCGTCGGTCAGCTTGAACGTCTCACTCATCGGAAACCGGAGCACCCACAGCCGCCGGGCCAGGTCCTTCAACGACCAAATTACGGTCCGTTGCACTTCCACTGACGCCCACTGGCCGAACTCGTTGTGGGCGAGATCGGTCCGTAACGCCTCGCCGATGCTGGCGGCGAGCTCCTCATGTTCATGCTGCTGATGCCCCTGTGCTGGAACTTTTTTGGTCCCCTTTTGGGGACCTGAACCTTCGCCCCAAAGTACCCATTCAAGCGTAACGTCTGGGATCCCAAGCTCTTTCGCTTTCGTGACGATCAGCCGGGCGACGTCTGCGGGAAACTTCTCTCTGTGCGGCCATTTCTTTATTGCTGCTTCAGTTACGGCACCGCCGAGCGCGGCGGCGAACTGGCGGTAGCTCAAGGAGATGCCCTCCCACGGGCTGAATACGTCCAGCAGCACCGCGAGGCGACTCGCTACCGGCACTCGTTTCGGGCCGACTTCGGGCTTGACAGGTGACAAGATATGCCTACTTTCGGTGTCATAGAAAGGCAAGAGTTAGGCCTGTTCCGTCCACAAAGTGCCTCACGACACCAATGCAGTCAAGCGCCCAGCCCTTGGAGACCCGCATGATGTTCGTTCGCCGCTCAATTCTGGTGTTCGCCCTGACGCTGGCTGTTGCGCGCTGCGCGGACCAACCCACAGCGGTGACAGCGCCCGCGGGTCCCCAGTTCCTTCGCTGGGCTGAAACGCCACAGTTCTCTGCCAGAACAACGGATCCTCGCGCGCGCCGTTCCGGAGCGATGGCGCTGACACCCCCCCTGAGCCTCGAGCAGTATGCGGTGTCATTCTGGGCGGTGCGCGGCGAGTCCCGTTCGGTCCAGATCAACTACAGCAGCTCCATCGACAACGACGTGCACCCGTTCCTGCTGCTCACGACGACCGACCCGCAGTTCGTGCCGGGCGTCGGTGAGCTGGCCATGGGCGACTCCGTCCTCATCACCGTCACGGTCGACACGACCAAAATTGGCGTGTCGCTCGAGCCGACAGGTCTGCAGTTCGGCGCACCGGCCCAGCTCAAGGTCTGGTACGACGGTGCCAGTGGCGACTTGAACGGCGACGGCGTCGTCGATAGCACCGACGCGGCCCTCGAGGCCCAGGTGCTCGGCCTGTGGTATCGCGAGGAGAACAGCGATCCGTGGACCAAGCTCGGGGCATCGCAGTCGCTCGACGAGAAGTCGTTCACGTATGCGCTGCCGCACTTCTGCGAGTACGCCATCGCGGAAGCCATGATGGACTGGTCGGTGGCCTGGTAGGCGCGAGACCGCACGCCAATGTCCAACGATCGCTCCCGCGACCCACGCCTCGTCGAGGCGTCGCCGGTCCTCGCCAAAGCCCGCGCACTCGCGGCCGCCGGCCACCATGCCGCGGTAGTCGAGTTCCTGGGCGCGCGCGACCAGAGCGAGCTCACCGATCCGACCCTCGCCTTGCTGTACGGCATCGCGCAAGCGCGGCTCGGCCGCCACGAACAAGGGCTCCAGTGGATCGATCAGGCCCTCGCCGCTGCGCGGCAGCGCGGCGAGCATGGCGTCGAGCGCCATGCGCTCAACGCGCGGGGCGCGATCGCCCTTGTCAGGGGTAACCTCACCGAAGCCGCTGACTTCTGCACGCAAGCCCTGATGGCCGCGAGCCGCGATGGCGATCATACCACCACCGGCCGCGCCTCGAACAACCTGGGCATCATCAGCTATTTGCGCGGCCGCCACGCCGAGGCCATCTCCTCGTGGGAAATCGCCACCGCCGCCCACCATCGCGCCGGTATGCAAGCGGGCGTTGCCGACTGCATGCACAACCTGGCCAACGCGTATCGCGAGCAAGGCGCGCTGGACAAGGCGTTGACGACCGCGGATCAGGCCGTCGCCGCCGCGGAAGCGAGCCACGACGAGGCCCTGCATGCAGTGACGCTGCGCGGCCGGGCGGAAATCCGCGCGGTGCGGAGCGAGCCGGAGCTCGCCCGCCGCGAGCTCGACCGCGTCCGCGTGATCCGCGGCCAGATGCCTGACCCCGTCGCAGAGGCCGAGGACCTGCGGATCCTGGCGCTGGTGCTCGTGCTGGAAAACCAGATGCCCCGCGCCGAAAAGGCGTTGCGCGAGGTGATCGGTCGCGCCGAGCTGCACGCGCGGGTGTTGCTGCTCGGCGAGGCCACCCGCGATCTCGCGGTGCTGCTGCGCCGCACCGACCGGATGAGCGACGCCCGGGCCGCGGCCCAGGCCGCCAGGGGCATCTTCGCCGACATGGGCGCCGAGAGTGAAATTCGCAAACTCGCCGCTCTGGGGTGGGACGAGGCGTTTGCCGCCGAGCTGCGCGGCTCGCTCGAGCCGATCCACGTCGCACAGCAGTTCGCCGACGCGGGCCGCTACGCCGAGCTGCTGACGTACCTCGAGCAGCGCTCGAAGGACGAGCTGGAAGAGTCCGCCCTGCTCACGCTGCTGCTCGGCATCGCCCACAGCCGCCTCGGCCGTCTCGAGGTGGGACAGCAGTGGGCCATGGTCGCCCAGCTCCGCGCCCGGTCGCTGAAAGACCGGATGATGGAAGTGCGCGCCCTGAACGTCTGCGGCGCCATCGCCCTGGAGCGTGGCGGTATCGACGAAGCCACCTACTTCTTCACCCGCGCGCAGGAAGAGGCGACCGACGGCAACGACATGGCCACGGTCGGCCGGTGCGCCAACAACCTCGGCGTCATCGCCAACATGCAGGGCGACTATCGCCGCGCCGTCATCGCCTATACGCGCGCGATCGCCGCCTACGAGCAGGCGCACTTTGCCCGCGGCGTGGCGGAAGCCCGCCACAACCTCGGCATGGTGTGCCGCGCCCAGGGCCGGCTGGACCGCGCGATGGAGATCGCGCAGATCGCGATTCAGGAAGCGCAAGCCCTGAACGACGGGCAGCTCACCGCCCAGGCGATCGCGGGGCTCGCCGAGATTCATGTGACGCGTGGTGAAGGCGACCGCGCGTTGGCCGAGATCGAGCGTGCCATCGCCACCCACCGGGAGCTCAAGGATCCGGTGCGCGAAGCGGAAGACCTGCGCATCAAGGCCGGCGCGCTTGGCCTCGCCGGTCGGCGTGGGGAAGCGGAGACCATGCTGCGCGACGTCATCCAGCGCGCGACCGAGCACGGCCGTCCCCTGCTGCTCGCCATGGCGGAGCGCGATCTGGCACTGCTGTTGATCCAGGCGGGCGACGTCACCGCGGGCAAGGCGGCGGCCCACCGGGCGCGCTCCTCGTTCCAGCGGCTCTCGGCACGGGCTGAGATCGACAAGCTCGACGACTTGCTGGAGACCGCATGAATTTCCAGCACCACAAGCTCACGAACTATGCCATCGGCTGGTAACCCTGTGGACGAGCGCCGCACCGGGGTGGAGCGCCGGTTGGGCATGGAGCGCCGCGAGCCCGACGCCGTCGAGGACGCGGCGACGCTGCCCCTGCATCACGTCTTCCCGCACGCGCGGCTCAGCGCAAGCGAAGCGACCAAGCGCGCCGCCGCGATCGAAGCGCATCGCCGTGCGCTCGGCGCCCGGCTGGGCCGCAACGTCGGCGCGGTCGTGGCCGCCGTCGACTACATGCTCAATATCAGCGGCGAGCTCGTCGCCCCGACGATCGTGGAGCACGAGGCGCTCGAGCTGCTGGAACACCGCTCGGTCACCGATCCGCTCACCGGCCTGTTCAACCGTTATCACTTCGACGCGACGATGACACGGGAGATCGCGCGCTGCCGTCGCTACAACGTGCCGCTGTCGCTGCTGCTCCTCGACGTCGATCGGCTGAAGCTGATGAACGATCGCTGGGGCCATCATGCCGGCGATCAGGCACTCGGCCGGGTCGCGGTGGCGATTCAGAAGAGTCTGCGCGGCACCGACATCGCCGCCCGCCTCGGAGGCGATGAGTTCGCGATCATTCTGCCTGATACGGATGCCGTTGCCGGATTGATCGTGGCGACGCGGATTCGCCGCAACCTCGTCGAGAACGCGTCGACGATGGTGACGGTCAGCGGCGGGTTGGTCGAGCTGCCGCGGGATGCGGAGGACGTCGCCGCGCCCCAGCTGATGCTGGTGGCGGACCTCGCCCTGTATTCCGCGAAGAACTCCGGCGGTAACTGCGTCGTGCAGCGGGAGTATCAGCGCGAAGAGTAGTGCCCCCAAGGGGAATCGAACCCCTGTTCCCACCTTGAAAGAGTGGTGTCCTAGCCGTTAGACGATGGGGGCGGCGGGCGAGGTGCTGGCAGTAGCGGTAACGGGATTCGAACCCGTGTTTGAGCCTTGAGAGGGCTCCGTCCTAGTCCCCTAGACGATACCGCCTCGGCGGCGTGAATATCGCCGGTCCGCGCGGACGTGGTCAAGCGATCTCGGCAGGCACTGTCCTTCAGGACAATGATGGCCGAGCACACGCTTTAGCCTGTGGATTCCCGAGGTTGACCTCCGTGTTCTGTTACGTACCGTTACTGGCCCGATGAAACGCATCCTCTCCAACCTGGTGCCCGAAGTCCTGATTCTCGCGGCGGCGGCGCTGCTCGTAACCTTGCCGTCGCTGCACGGCACCGCCGTAGCCCTTGCCACCGTCTTTCCCTTCACGGTCGTCGCCGCGGCCCTGCTGCTCGGCTGGCGCTTCAACCGGTCGCGGCTCGTCTTTTCCATCGCGCTCCTGGCGCTCACCGAATACCTCTTGCTCAAGGGCGTCGACAATCCGCGGGACCGCGTCCTCTTCCTCGCGCTGACGTTCCTGCTGCCGATCAACCTCGCGCTCGTCGCCCTGCTGCCCGAGCGCGGCACGCTTACGACGGCCGGCCTGGTGCGGTGGGTGTTGCTCGGTGTGCAGGCCCTCGCAGTCGTCTTTATCGCACAGGCGTTTCCGGACAAGGCGCTCAAGTTCCTCACGACGCACATCGTGCCGGCGCGCTGGACTGCCTGGACGCCGGTCCAGCAGCCGGCGATCATCGCGTTCATTGGGATCGTCGTCCTGCTCATTCTGGCGTGGGTGCGCGAACCCCAGTCTCCGGTGCGCGGGTACTTCTACGCCTTCCTGGCTGTCTTCGCCGCCCTGTCGTGGCCCGCCGCGGGACCCGGACAGGAGATCTGGCTCGGGACCTCGGGGTTGATTCTCGTGATCGCGGTCATCGAAGCCTCCTACCTGATGGCGTATCGCGATGGCCTGACCGAGCTGCCTGGCCGGCGCGCCTTGAACGAAGCGCTGCCGCGGCTCTCGGGACAGTTCTCGGTCGCGATGGTCGACGTCGATCATTTCAAACGCTTCAACGACACTTACGGCCACGACGCCGGGGACCACGTGCTCAGGCTGGTCGCGGCGCGGCTGGCACAGGCACCCGGCGGGGGGACCGCCTATCGGTACGGCGGCGAAGAGTTCGCCGTCGTCTTTCCGGGCAAGGGCCAGGACGAATGTCTTCCCCACCTCGAGGAGCTCCGGGAGATGGTGGAGACCCACCGCTTCACGATGCGCCGCCGGTTCCGGCCGCGGGTCAAACCGAAAAACGATAAGGAACGCAAGAGCCGTCAGGCAATCATGATCACCGTCAGTATCGGCGTGGCCGAGCGAAATCATCGCCACACCTCGCCGGATCAGGTGATCCAGGCGGCGGATAAAGCCCTGTACCGCGCTAAGGAGGCTGGCCGAAACCGCGTATCGACGTAGCTTCGCTCATGCGGCTGAGCTGCTTCCTTCTTATCTGTTGCTGCGCCGGCGTCACGGCCGTCGCCAGGGCACAAAGCCTGTTTCGTGAACCGGCGGCCCCCCCCCTCACACTGCGGTTAGAGACTGATCTTCACGCGTTGACCCGAGACCGGGGCACCGAGCGGAAAGACCATCCGGCCGCCTTGCACTTTGCGGGCGCGGATACGGGCACCATCGCGGTAAAGCTCAAGACCCGTGGCATTTTCCGCCTGAAGAAGTGTGCGTTTCCGCCGATCCGGGTCGATCTGCCTGCACACAAAGTCGAGGGAACGCCGTTCGCGGGTGAGGACCGGCTCAAACTGGTCACGCATTGCCAGGGCGATCGCCTGTTTGAGCGCAATCTGCTGCGCGAGTACGCGCTGTACCGCGCGTTCAACACCGTGACCGACAGCAGTTTTCGTGTCCGGCTCGCGCACGTGACGTACATCGATTCCGCCCGGCACGACACCGTCACGCGCTACGGTTTCCTGATCGAATCCGAGGCCGCACTCGGCCGCCGGATCTCGGCCAATCCGCTCGCCGTGGACAACCTCTACGATCCGATCATGGACCCATCGTACATGACGCTGGTCTCCGTATTCGAATATCTGATCGGCAATACCGACTGGTCCGTCTACAAGCGCCACAACATCGCGATCCTCCAGCAACTCGCCGAACCCAAACCCCTGTTCGCGGTACCGTACGATTTCGACTTTTCCGGAGCGGTGAACGCGCCATATGCGTCGCCGCCGGAGCAGCTCAGCATTCAGTCAGTCCGCCAACGCGTCTATCGCGGCTTTTGCCAGCCGGACAGCGTGCTGGCTCCCGTCCTCGCCCGGTTTCGCGGCGCGAAGGATTCGATGTACGCGGCCGTTCGCGCGGTCCCCGATCTTCCCGAGCGTGACGCTCGGGACGTGCTCGAGTACTTCGACGATTTCTACAAGGTGCTCGACAATCGCGGATCGCTGAACCGCGAATTCGTGCGCGGGTGCCGCCCGCAACCGCGTCCCCGATGAGCGAGCCACTGCTGTCCCCGCCGTGACCCTGCGCTGGGATGCTCCGGACAAGGACACGCTCCGGCGCGTTCTGGCCGATTCGACCCCCACGCGTGCGTTTGGGCCACCGCGGTCGCTGTTCCTGCGCGACGTCTACTTCGACACGAGCGGGGGCGATCTGCGGCAACGCGGCGCGCGCTGCCGCATCAGGTTCGCGCCGGGCGGTCAGCAGTGGCTGCGGGTCTGGCTGCCGGACGGCTCCAGCAGCGAAGCGCGCCTCACAGAGCTCGACGTCGCGCGAGCGCTGGCCGGCGACTCCGCGCCCGCCCGCCGGCTGCGCGCGCTGACGGATCCGGGCCGGCTCGCCGCCTGGGTCGAGCGAGAGGTCGAGCGCACCGCGCGGACATTCCGTTTTACGCTGCTCCCCCTGCCGCTTGCCGACGTCATCGCTGACGTCGTCACGGCGCGCCGCGCCGGGCTGACCGCCCGCCTCTTCGAGCTGGCGGTGCGGCCCCGGCCCTGGGGTCGCGCGGCGGCCCGCCGCCTCGGCGCTGAGTTGGAACACGCATTTCGGCTGCGGCCAGCCGGCGGAGCGGATCCGCTGCCGCGCGTCCACGCGGCGCTCGACGCCGTCGAAGGCGAATCGATCGCGCGCGAGCTGCGCGGCGAGCGCGAGGTGGCGCTCGTCGCGGTGGAACACGGCCGCATCGGACTCTGGCGCACCGGCGCGGAGCTGCGGCTGCCAATCGCCAAGGGCAGCGGCGAAGAGGCCTGCCGCGCGGCATTGCGTGAGCTCGTCGGCGGGGGCGAAGGACAGCTCCGGCTCCTGGGCGTCGTGCCGCGCACCGGCGACCGCGTGCCGCTCGAGGTGTGGACGGCGCGCCGGCTGCATCGCAACTCCACGCCCGGAACCATGCAGTGGTTCGCGCCGGCCGAGCTGGTGGCGCGCGTCGGCTCACCCATTTTGCGCGATCCCGGCACCCTCGCGGCCCTGACGGTCGCGGCGCGCTCACCGCTCCTGCCGGAGTGGTCGGGCACGCCGTTCGGGGATATCGAAGATCCCGACGCGGCTCCCGAAGCCGTGGCGCGGGCCAGCCGCGTCACGTTGAGCGAGCTGCGCGCGGCCTTGCCGTCGGAAGCGTCGAAGGATCCGGCCCGCGAGACACCAGACCAGTTTCTGAACCCCGAGCTTTCCTGGCTCGAGTTCAACGAGCGCGTGCTTGCCCTGGCCGAAGACGGCCGCACGCCGCCCGCGGCGCGCCTGCGTTTCCTCGCCATTTTCTCGACGAATCTCGATCAGTTCGTCATGACGCACATCGGCGCTCTCAAGCAGCTCCTCGCCGCCGGGCAAAACGTTCGCGTGGCCCACGGCGGCGGCTTCCGCCCCCAAGAAACGCTCGATGCGATCGCCGTCCGGCTCCATCCCCTGATCGCCCGGCAGTATCGCTGCTTCAATGCGTTGGCGGCGCCGCTCGGGATCGCGCGGTGGGAAGCGCTGTCGGACGCGGAACGGGCCAGGATGCGCGCGCGCTGCGGCGACGAAGTGCTTCCCTTTGTCAGCCCCAAGGCGCTGACCCGGGCCCCCGGCCACCCGTTTCCCCTGATCGGCGACCGGCGGATCGCGCTGCTCGTCTCCCTGCGCGACCATGCGGCAGCTCCAGTGCATTACGCCGTCGTCGAGATCTCCTCCGATCTCCCCCGATTCCTCGCCGTGTCTGAAGACAGGAGGATCGCCATCGAGGATTTGGTACGTGCCAACCTCGACCTCCTGTATCCCGGACGGGTGATTGCCGCCGCCCATGCGTTCCGCCTCACGCGGAGCGGCGACCTGCAGCTCGACGAGACGACGACGGCAAACTTTCTGCAGGCTATAGAGGAGGAGTTGGCGCGGCAGCAGCACCGGCCGGTCCTGCGCATCGAGGTCGAGCCGACGATGCCACCGGCCCTGCGCGACCTGTTGCAACGGGAGCTACGGTTCGAAGAGAGCGAGGAGGAAAGCACGCTCAGTCCCGCCGATGTCTACGTCGCCGCTGGTCCGGTCGACCTCGGCGGGCTGCACGAGCTAGCCTCGGCGCTGGGGCTCCCGGACTACCCGCCCCTGGTCCCCGCCGATCCGTTTGCCCGGGACCGGTCGATTGCCGCCCAGCTCGATGAGCACGATGTCCTCGTCCATCATCCCCACGATTCATTCCCCGCGAGCGTGGAACGCTTCATCGCGGAGGCCGCCGACGATCCCGACGTGCAGGCGATCAAGCTCACGCTCTATCGTCCTGGAGATGCTTCTCCGCTCGCCGAGGCGTTGCGCCGCGCGGCGGCGAGCGGGAAGGACGTGTCGGTGATCGTGGAGTTGAAGGCACGCCTTGACGAAGCCCGCAACATCGCGTGGGCGCGGAGTCTCGAGCGGGCCGGCATTCACGTCGTCACGGGACTCGTGAGCCTGAAGACCCACGCCAAGCTCGCGCTCGTCGTGCGCCGCCAAGCGGACGGACGCGTGCGCCGGTACGCGCACCTTGGGACCGGCAACTACAACGCCGACACGGCGCGCGTCTACGCCGACGTGGGTTTGTTCACCGCCGATCCACGGATCACGGCGGACGTGCACGCGCTCTTCAACGAGCTCACCGGCTCGAGTCACGCGCCGCGGGTCGACGTGCGTCACCTCATGGTCGCGCCGACCAACATGCTCGAGCGGTTGCTGGCGCTGATCGACCGCGAGGCTGCGCATGCGCGCGCAGGCCGGCCTGCGCGCATCCGTGCCAAGCTCAACGCCCTCTCCGATTCGACCGTGATCCAGACGTTGTACCGCGCCTCCCAAGCCGGCGTCGAGATCGACCTCGTGGTGCGCGGGATCTGCACGCTGCGCCCGGGCGTGCCCGGACTATCGGAGCGGATCCGCGTCGTCAGCATCCTCGGTCGCTTCCTCGAGCATGCGCGCATCTATCACTTCACCAATGGTGGCGCCGCCGCCGAGGAGTACTACATCGGGTCAGCCGATTGGCGGCCGCGCAATCTGCGACGTCGCGTGGAGATCGTGGTCCCGGTGTTCGACGCCGCCGCCCGGGCGTCGTTGGACAGGATCTTGACGGGGCAGTTGGCGGCCCCCGCGGCGTGGCTGCTCCGTCCGGACGGGGGGTACGACCGCCCGTAGGTGTCTCCCGACACGCAAAACGTCGTGACAGGTGACCTTGCATCGTCCGTTCGATTCTTTAATCGTGAACCTATGAGCACGGCCCGCGCCGATCGACTGCGCACCCGGGCCGCGGTCGTCGCGGCAGGGCTGGTCACGCTGCACAGCGTCGTGGTACTGGCCGGTTGGGCAGCCGGCTGGTCGCTCTTTCTCACGCCCTCGCCCCGCTTCATACCGATGGCGCCGACGACGGCGCTCGCGTTCCTTGCGCTGAGTCTCGCCTTGCTGTCCCGCATGCTCGCGCCGCGCTACCGGGCGGCGCGCGGCGGTGGCGTGGTGCTGTCGTGGACCGCCGCGACGATGGCCCTCGTCAACATCGTGCTGCCCGCGTTGCTGGATCAGAGTCTGGGCGGGGCCACAGGACAATTTGGCCGCGTGGCGCTCGGCGTCATGTCGCCGGTGACGGCCGCCGCCATCATACCGCTCGCGCTCGCGATTGCCGCCCCCGGACCTCGGTCGCATTACGCGGGCGCTCTGGCGACCATCGCCGCCATCGTGGGTGGCACCGTCGCACTCGGATATGCGTACGGCACACCGCTCCTGTACGGCGGCGGCACGATTCCTATCGCGCTGCCGACAGGCGTGAGCCTCCTCGTCCTCGGCGTCGCCACGGTGGTGGCGGCGGGCCCCGATGTCTGGCCGCTCGAGCAGCTGGTTGGAGACAAGCCGCGCGCACGCATGTTGCGCGCCTTCCTCCCCGCGATGGCGGGGCTGGTCCTGCTGATCGGCCTGCTCGATTCTCACCTCGGCGCGCTGTTCGACGGGGATCGCGTGGTGATCGCGGCGTGGCTCGCGGTGGTCGGCGCCGCGCTCATCGCGGTGCTCGTCTCGCGGCTCTCCCGCCATATCGGTGACCAGATCGACGGGGCATACGCGGAAAAGCATCGCGCCGAGCTGCGCTATCGCGAGATGTTCGAGCAGACGCTCGCCGGCGTGGCGACCACACGAGTCTCCGACGGCCGAATCATCCTGTGCAACGGGGCCTTCGCCCGCGCATTCGGGTACGATTCCGCGACCGAGCTTATGGAGCAAACCGCACACCACTTGTACTGGGACCCGGCCGATCGCGATCGCGTGCACGCCTCACTCCGCGAAAACCCGACGCTGCGGAATTTCGAGCTCCGGATGCGGCGCAAGGACGGGAAGCCGGTGTGGGTTCTGGCGAACCTCACCCTCCAGAACTCTGGAGGGGAAACGACGATCGAAAACACGATCATCGACGTCAGTGATCGCAAGTCGCTCGAGCAACAGTTGTGGCAGGCGCAGAAACTCGACGCGCTGGGGAGCCTCGCGGGGGGCGTCGCGCACGACTTCAACAATCTGCTGACCGCGATCATCGGCTACGCCGACATTCTCCAGGAAGACCTGGGACCGAACTCCCGCCACTCCGAGGACATCCAGGAAATCATCAAGGCGAGCGACCGGGCGACCGCACTGACCCGCCAGCTGCTCGCGTTCAGCCGCCGCCAGCCCTTCGACCCCAGGCCGCTGCAGCTCGACGAGCGCGTCACGGACATGGAGAAAATGCTGCGGCGGCTGCTCGGCCCGCCGGTGCGTCTCGTCACCGCGACCGACACCAATCTTTCACCCATTCTGGCGGACCCCAGTCAGATCGAGCAGGTCGTGCTCAACCTGGCCGTGAACAGCCGCGACGCCATGCCGCAGGGCGGAACGCTGACGATCGAGACGCGCAACGTGCGGATGGAAGAGCCCCATACGCAGGGCGCCGCCGCCGTGCCGGCCGGCTCGTACGTCATGCTGGCGGTGAGTGACACCGGGACCGGCATGAGCGCCGACACGCTCGCCCGCCTCTTCGAACCGTTCTTTACGACGAAGGAAAAGGGCAAAGGCACGGGACTTGGGCTGTCGACGGTCTACGGCATCGTCAAACAGAGCCAGGGTCACATCATCGTCTACAGCGAGGCGGGCGTCGGGACCACGTTCAAGTGCTACTTCCCGTTGAGCGAGGTGCGGCCCCGCGTGTCGCGGCCCATGCAAGCGCCGGTCGAAGTGCGCGGCACGGAAACGATTCTGCTCGTCGAAGACGAGGAGCCGATCCGCCTGCTCGCGGTCACGGCGCTCGAGCGCCTCGGCTACACGATCCTGCCGGCGGGCGACGGCGAGACAGCCATGGCACTCGCGACTGCGCACCCCGGCCCCATCCACCTGCTCCTGTCGGACGGCGTGCTCTCTGGTGTGCGCGTTCCCGAGCTGCTCCGCCGGTTTTTCGCGCAACGGCCCGAAACCCGGATCCTGCTCATGTCCGGGTATTCCCAGGAAGCGGTATTTCAGAACGACATCGTCGCGCCGAACACCGCCTTCCTCCCCAAGCCGTTCACGATCCGGCAGCTCACCGAGCGCGTGCGCGAGGTGCTCGACTCTCAATAGCGAAGCAGAAGTCTAGCTGCCGTTGGATTTACCGCCTCCTGTGGGTTCGAGCAGTCCCCCGCGAGTCACGAGCTGTGCCGCCAACGCCGTCTGAATGACCGCCGAAATGTTCTGCGCGGTCGTCTCCGGCGCGCCCGCGCCATTCCCCGCGATCGTAATCAACTTCGCGTCGGCCAAACCCTCCGCGATGATCGGCGCGATCTGCGGCAACAGCTCGATCTGCCGATAGCGGAAATACGCCTCCCCGCCCACCTTGATCGCTTCGTTGACTTGCCGGATGCTCTCCGCCGTCGCCTGCGCGATGGCGGTAATCCGCATCGCCTCGGCCCGTGCCTTGGCCTCGACGTCGATCCGCACCTTCTCCGCATCCGCTTTCGCCTGGGCGATCTGCGTCGCGTCGAGCTCCGCCTCCCGCTGCACGCCCATCGCCTGCTGGCGCTTGGCCTCTGCCGTGGCGATCAGCGCCGCGTTCGAGGCCTTGGTCTGCTCGAGCTCGCGCTGCTTATCGGAAATCACCCGTTCGGCGTCGAGCTGTGCTTCTTTGGCGCGACGGGTCTGCGTGGCGGAGACGATGTCGGCATTCGCTTGCGCCTCGGCGGCCGACTGGCGCCGCCGCGCGTCGGCGACCTCGGACTGCACGACTTTGATGTTCAGAGAATTGAACACCAGGCCGAGATCGGTCAGCTCGCGCGAGCACGCTTTGCGGATGATGATCGAAAGGGGATCGTCTTCCTCCTCCGCTTCGACGAGCGCGGTCGACTGTGCCCCCTGCACCGCCGGAAGATTCGTCCGTGCTGCGTGCGCCGCCGACTTCGCCGAGAAGAGCTGGTCGTGCGTCAAGAGGTTGATCGCCCGCCGCCCGGAGCTCGTGAGGAGATCCGTGAGCGTGCTGAGCTGCTCTTCTTCGGGCTTGGCAAAGAACCGGTTGGCGGCGGTCTTGATCATCGTGTCCGAGTCGCCGACCGACACGATGGCGCTGGCCAGCACCCGCACCTTGATCGGCCGGGGTGTGCTCGAGTCGTCGAGGTCAGCCGTCTGATCGGTGATGTCGAGATCGACGTTGATCACCTTGCTCGACAGCGTGGTCCCCGTGGTGAGCAAGGGAATCTCTTTCGACTTTCCCGGGCCGCGGTAGATCACGGTCGAACCGTTCAGCCAGCTGACCATGCGGATGGTGCCCGCGTCCACGTCGCGCAGGAAACTCGCGACGATGAGCGGCACGAGCACGAGCACCGCGGCCGGAATGGCGATGACGAGGATCCATTGGGGCAACATAGGTACCTCAGGGCAAAGGAGCGCCGCGCTTCGGGCCAATGTACGAGACCGTACAGCGATTGCGGCGGTCATCAACGTCTTCAATTCGCAGCGCGTCCCCGGCGCGGATCCGGACGCCGGTGGCGCGATCCTCGGCACGCAACGTGGCCAACAGCTGCACGACTTGTCCGTCGACTTCGGCGGCGACGAGCCCGTTACCGTTCGTATCGAACGCCGTGGCCGCCTGCACCTCGTCCTGGAGACAGCTCTCGAGCGTCAGCGCGGGCGTGGACGCGAAGCGCATCATGAAATTCCAGAGCGGTCCCACCAGCAGCTGCTCGAACGCGAGGCCGCCGGCCAGCGCGGCGCCGAGCGCCAGCGGGGCGCCGAGCACGCCGCCGACCGCCACGCCCGTAGCACCGAAGCCGACCAGCAGGCTGAACAGCACCCGCGGCGACGTGAGGTTCCACAGCCACGCGACCGCGCTACTGCGCACCGATCCGCCGTGGGTCTGGTGCCGGCCGGCCCCCCCCGGATGCCTGGCGCCGCCGTGCCCGTGCGCATGCCCATGGGCACGCGCATGCGCGTGTCCGTGGCGGCCGAGGCCGGTGAGCGCCATCGCGAGCAAGCCGACGGCCCCGATGGCGAGGGAGAGTGAATAAAGATTCATACGGGCGCGTAAAGGTCGAGTCGTGAGTCCGTACGAACTGTATCGCGCGCGCGCCGCAGTGGTAGTGGGTGTCAAGTGATTGCTGCCGTGCTCGGGTGCAGTTGTGTTGTTTGGCGCGGCATCGTCCAGCCCACTACGGCTTCAACGAAGCGCTCGTCGGGCGGGTCCGGAATCGGAGCCGGTACGGCGCAAGCGGCACGCCGTCGCTGACGTTTCGAAAACCGTAGCCGTGGGGCGTGCCGAGCTGCAGCTCATACTCGCGGTCGGGCTCGAGCGCGAGGCCGTAGCGAAATGTCGTGCCTGCCGAGTCCAGCCCCTTGCCAAGGGAAAAGGCGACGCGGGTAGAGTCGACTGCCCGCCAGGTGAACTTGGGGAAGCGCTGCTGCGATTCGGCCGTCGGGCCGGAGGGTCCGAGCACCGGCAACACGCTCCACCCGTCGTCCCGCACCGGCCGGTCAAATCGCACGACCATTTCCTGGAGGCCGGGATCCACGGAGTCCGATCCATTCGCGATGGATAGTGACACGATCTTGGGCCGCAGCACGTCGTAGCGCGCCTGCATCGCGGGGACGCGATCGGGCAAGGAGTCGAAGTACGCGATGATCCGCGGCATGAACGCGGCGAAGGTCGGATAGGCGGTGCGGTTCGCCTCATACTGCGCATAGAGACTGGCCAGCTCTTCGGTCCAGAACCAGCTGCCGCGAAGCTGGCCGCGATAATAGTCGCGGAGCTGCACGCTGTCGCCATGGGCGACGATATAGCGTGCCTCGGTTGCGTGATCGAGGGATTCGTTCACCATGCTCGGCCACGGATACGACTGAAGATCCATCGCGGCCGCGACGAGCGCGTGGATGCGCGGCGCCGAGCGCTCGAACTCGGCGCGGTGCGCAAACCCGAGCGGATTCACGAACCCGTGGCCGAATTCGTGAACCAGCAACCCCGCCATTCCGGCGTCGTATTTCGGATACCCGGTGGAATCAGGCGGCGTGTTGCCGACGATGCTGTAGCATTCCCGCGGCGTGCCCGGCGGCTGCACGCAGGGCCCATAGTTGCCTTCGGCGGCGACGAGCAGCGGCACGACCACGAAGATCCGGTCCGCCGGGATGCCGAAGTATGGCGCGAACCAGGCGAGATCGACGGCGCGTTCCAGGGCCGGCCGGATACGGCCATTGACCGAATCGTACAACGCGCGATGACGCTCGAAGAAATCGTTCGCGCGACTGTCGATCGCGAACTGCCGCGCTGCTTCGACGAAGCGCCGCGTTTCGGCGGCGGGCGCGGGCCATCCTCCAGTCGAATCGAAGGGAACGCGTTCCTTGAGCGCGGGCGGATCGGTCAACCGGATCGGGATGGACATCACCCGCGCTTGTTCGACACCGTAGCGGTCGCGCAGCCCACGCGCGAGCGTCACCGCTTCGTGGTTCCGCTGCGGACCGAAGAACCGATCGATGTCGGCGCTGTACTGGGGAAGGTGGGTTGGAGTGAACTCCCCACTGCCGGCGAGCTTGAAGATGATCGCGATCAGCTCGACGCGACGGTCGACGCCGATGCGCAATTCTTTCGATTGCGCCGCTCCCTGCGCGGCAGGAAGGACCAGCAAGAGCGTGAGGGCAGCCGCACGAAACGACATAACCCCTCGCGAGGATTAGTGCTCATTCTACCCGTCAGCCCTTAATCGGGGTACGAGGACGCACAACATGCCAGCAAAAGTGACTGCCTCGCTGCTCCTCACTCTCGCGGCCTGCAACGGACCCCCGGCGCGCCTCGTCGTGGGGTTCGGCGATACCATCCTCGTTAATAAAGCGCGACCGGTGCAGCTGTCGGTACAGGTGTTCGATGCGGCCGGTCATCTGCTGCCGGATACAGGCGTCCGGTTCCAGTGGACTTCACCGATCAACGTCCCCCTATCTCGCAGTGGTGTGGTGACCTGCACGCACGCCGGCGATGGCACGCTCCGCGCCTCGCTCGGGCCCGTGGTGAAGTCGGTCGTGGTGCGCTGCCGTCCGGTCCACGATGTGCTCGGCGGCGGCCCGGTGAACCTCGTGACGGGTGATCCTCCGTACGACCTGTGGTTCGAGGCCGTCGACTCGGCCGGCCGGCGGGTGAGACCGTTGACCGCGGTGCTCACTGTTGACGACACAATGGTGGTCGCGCGCGAGGGATGGCGAATCCGTGCACGGGCGCCGGGAACAACCGGCGTGGACGTATGGGTCGGGGACGGATGGGCGCACTGGTACGTGCGGGTCTTCGAGCCCGCGGCGACCTTCGACAGCATTCGGGTCGGGCAGCACTTGGCCGTGCCGGTACGCCTCGCTAGGGGGGAGCAGCGCACCTGGCAAATTCCGCCTTCGCGAAAAGAGTTTTCGGTGCAAATCCTTTCCGGCGGCGACACGCTGCGGGTACCGCGGCTGGCTGTCTTAGGCGCGAACTGTATGTCGCGGACCCCGTGGGACATGCCCCGGATCCCGTGGGGCTACGCGTGCCTCGCGTGGCGGGGCGCCGTCGTGATCGTCTACCATCCGCGCAACGTGGATCCGGCGCGTGAGTGGAGCGGGACGGTGGCCGTTGGTCGCGGGGATCGGCCGTAGGCTGGAGTGCGAAGGGCTAATGCGCCAGCTTCTCGCGGAGTAGCCTCTGGACCGTGGTTAGGGCGTCGCTCGCAGGCACCTTCACGTCCGGCACGACTCCCACGCCTTCCCAGTCTGCACCGGTCGCCGGGTTGAGCGTCTTTCCGGTGGGCAGCAGGATGCCAAAGTGGTTTTCAAAGCGGGCTTCAAATGTCGCATGGGCCTGGCCGGACGTCGTCTCGCCCACAATCGTGGCGCGCTTGAGCGCTTGCAGGTCGTACGCCAGTTCCTCGCCTGCCGAAAGCGTATGCGCTGAAGTAAGGACATAGACGGGCTTCACCCCGCCGAAGCGCGCACCGGCAACGGAGTCCAATGTCCAGCGCTTACGGATTTCGCCGGTATAACGGAACGACACGTCGCTCAGATGGGTACGGCGGTCAAACAAGTACGACTCGAGGAGCGGAGTTGAGCCGGCTTTACCGCCGCCCGCGTTTTCTCGCAGATCGATGATGAGCGCTTTCGTCTCGGCCAAGGCGGTCATCGCCGTGACAATGGTCGACGCGCACTCTGCCGGATCGACAAACCCGTCGAACCGCAGGTACCCGACGTTGCCCTCGAGCCGCTCGGTCGGCCAGACCGGGCAGTCAGCTTCGCGCGCGCGCCGGGGTTGAGTGACCGTGTCCGGTTGCGGTTCCGGACCTCGGGGTAACAGGCTGTAGAGAATTTGCAGGTGCTTGTCGTGAGCGATGTCATCAAGATCCGCCCTGACGTGGATCGCCAGGGTCGCGCCATTCGTGTACCTGTCATAGACACCTCGCTTGAGCCGCGCGTGCAGAGAGTCGCTCATGCGCCTCCCGACGTCGGGGGACACGTAGAACGAATCGAGGAGCGCGGCCACCCGACCGACGACGCGCTCGCGAGTGGGCGCGTCGATCCGAATGTCGTCCACGGAGACGTTCATGCCGAGCGGGAAGAAGTAGCCGCTTACGCGACTCGTGTCGGCCGCCGACACGTCGAGCGCCCCGTAGCCGACCATGGGCCCTGCGCGGAATCGGGTCATGAATTCAACGTGCCTCGGCTCACTCACCTGAATGCTGAGGAGGTCCAGTCCGCCTGTCATCTTACGGAATGCGAATGCACCGCGAAGGGCGTCTTCCACGGCGTAGGTCCGGAAGAACATCGTCACGCGCGCGGAGTCGCCGCTGTTGTACGCGTCGACCCAGGCACGTAGCACCCTCCCGGCGGGGGTGTTCGGGATTGCGGTCTGACTGAATAGTGGAGCTGACGCTACGGTGATGGCGGCGCAGAACGCCGCGGAGCACGATGGTAGCGGAAACAGGCACCTGCGGCGGTCCAGGGCCGTGACTTCCATCGCTGGCTCGATGGTCCCTAAGGGGTAGGGCGGCGCGTCACTCGGCTGGACGGTGAACCCGAGCCGACCACCACGGTCACCGCTTGCGTCGTGCTACCCCACCCTCCGGCGTCGATCACCGTGAGGGTCACGGTGTAGGTCCCCGCCCCCGCGTAGGTATGCGTAGTCGTCTCGCCCGAGCCCGCCGCCGTAGCGTCGCCCCAGTCCCAGTCGTAAGTCGCACTATCCTGCGCCGTGGAGCTCCTCGCATCGAAGCTGCACGTCAGTTCCGAACAGCTCGACGTGAAGCGCGCCACGGGCGGCGGAGGCGGCGTGGGCGAGACCGTCAGCGCTTGCATGTTGCTGTTCGACCCCCCCGCGTCGGTCACCGTGAGGGTCACGTTGTATGTCCCCGCCCCCGCGTAGGTATGCGTAGTCGTCTCACCCGAGCCCGCCGCCGTAGTGTCGCCCCAGTCCCAGCCGTAAGTCGCACTAGCCTGCGCCGTGGAGCTGCTCGCATCGAAGCTGCACGTCAGCCCCGAACAGGTCGACGTGAAGTTCGCCACCAGCGCGGGCTCAGGGGCCGTCGGGCTGTACAAAAGCAGATTCGGCGTGCCAGCGGGATTCCCCGTAATCACGCCACCTGTCGCGTTGTTGAGAATCCAGTTGGCCACGACATCGGACGGTGCGTCGCCAAACGTCGCCTTGTACAGCGCGGCGACACCGGTGACGTGCGGCGCCGCAAACGAGGTGCCTGTCTCGGTACTCGTCCAGCCGTGGAGCCACGTTGACTTGATGAGCTCCCCTGGCGCGTAGATCTTGACGCATTGGCCCCAATTCGAGAAGTCGGCCTTGGCGTCGGACCTCGTCGACGCCGCGACGGCGAAAGGAGTGTGGCCTGAGGCCAGTTGGCACGCGTCAACGTTGTCGTTGCCGGCCGTCGTAGCCACGAACACGCCCGCGTCCCAGAGGCCCTTTATCGCCGTAGCTAACGCGGTGGAGGTGTCCCGCTGAAACATGACGAGATTCGCCACAGCAGGATTCTGGTGATGGGCGGTCACCCAGTCGATACCCGCGATGGCATCGGACGTCGTAGAGAAACTCCCCGGGCAGGCAAGAATTCGGACGCCGTGAAGGAAGACCCCCTTGGCGACGCCGTACGTCGCGGCACCGACGATGCCCGCCACGAGCGTGCCGTGGCCGTTACAGTCCTGGCCATCCCCACCGGCGTAGTCGTAGACGATGTCGGCCCGACCCTCGAAGTCGGGGTGGGCCGTCCAGATCCCGGAGTCAATGATGTACACGTGCACGCCGGCACCCCTTGACGTGTAGGTGTACGTGCCGGAGAGCGGGAGCGCGCGCTGATCGATCCGGTCGAGCCCCCAAGGGTCGCCGTTCCAATCCATCTGCTGGGTGACGGACATGCTGACTGTCGGGCGGGTAGGGGGGACGCTGTCTTCCCGATCGGGCTCGACGGAGGCGATGCGGGTATCCTGCTGCAGCGCCGTCACCGCCGCATCGGGCAGACGCGCCGCAAAACCCCGGAGCGCGCTCGCGTAGCTGTGCAACAGCGTTCCGTGCTGCGCATTTACTATCGCCCGGGCGAGACCGGCCGGGTCGGCCACGCTATCGCGAAACACGACGATGTACTGCCCGCGGATCACCCCGCTGGCGCCGTCGCGCGGCCCGGCGTGCATCGGGGTCAAGGCGTCCCGGCATGCCGAGAGCACGAAGAGCACGGTAAACGCGACTGTCCTCGCCGCTGACATGATCACGCCCCGGAGAGAGGGATGACCGGCCGGATCGGCAAGTTCCGTTCCCTGCTCGTGCAAGGGCGACCGAGAACGCCGCCTGGCCCTACGTTGTGGCCCCCGGGCATCACCGAGGAGCGTTCGCCCCAATAGCCTCGGCCGCGCGGCAGCGCCCAACAGGCCCGGCAGGAATCGAACCTGCAACCCCCGGTTTTGGAGACCGGTGCTCTACCAATTGAGCTACGGACCTAGGAATTGGTGCTGCTGAAGTTACCTAGGACGCTTGTTCTGCAAAACCCTCAGACCTCTTCAGCGCTGGAGCCAACCCAAACGGGACGATGCGTTTGCCCCTCTTGATTCCGCTGCGCCTCGACGTACATCCGTTACGGGGTGATCGGGATCACGACACGTTCCCCCTCTGGGTGCTATCAAGCAGTGAGCGTGCCGTATTCAAGTCGCAGTTCTCGTGCTGGCAAAAAAAGTAGAGGCAAACCATGGCATACCAGGCCGAAATCAGTCGTAAGAACCCGGGTTGTTTCGTGTTTTTGGTGGACCAGTCAGAGTCGATGGAAGACCCGTTTGGCGGCGGCGAGGCTGGCAGACGGAAGGCCGAGGAGCTCGCCACGATACTCAACAAGCTTATTCATAATCTCTGCATCCGTTGCTCCAAGTCAGACTCTATTTACGACTACTTTCATGTCGGTGTGCTGGGCTACAGCGAAGACAGCTGTAAACCAGCGCTCGGCGGTGAACTGAGCGGGCGCGCGTTGGTACCGATCAGTGAATTGGCCAATAAGCCGTTGCGCATCGAAGACAGGATAAAGAAATCGGACGATGGCGCGGGCGGCGTGATGGACCAAACCGTCAAGTTTCCAGTCTGGTTCGATCCATACGGAAAAGGCGGCACTCCGATGTGCGCCGCGCTCAAGGAGGCCACCAAGATTACCCAGACGTGGTGTCAGGAGCACCCGAACGGCTTTCCGCCGATCGTCATTAACATCACCGACGGCGAGGCGACGGATGGAGATCTTGTTGCCGAGGCGCGGAAACTCGCGGCGGTCAGCGGCGAAGACGGTTCGGTATTGCTCTTCAACATCCATCTTTCGTCGACGGCCGGACCATCGATCGAATTACCGGGCAACGGCAACAAACTGCCGGATCAACATGCCAAACAGCTCTTTGAGGCCTCTTCGACGCTCACACCGTTCATGGTTGCACGCGCGAAAGAGCTGGGTATGCCGGCCGAGGAAAATTCGCGTGGATTCATCTTTAACGCGCAACCGTTGCACGTAATCCATTTTCTCGATATCGGCACGCGGCCGGCGAATGTGCATCTGCGCTGAGTACCACTGCAATGCACGCCGCCAACGAGTGCGACATAAAGACCTTCTGCTGCCCAAAGCTGGGCAACAGCCTTGAGGAGTACGAGGATGCCTGGGCGCAGCGGCACACTCGCACCCCAGGCGGCATCCGCGTGGCGGTGGCTGACGGCGCCACCGAAAGCAGTTTCGCCAAGTTATGGGCCGTGCTGTTGGCCGAGAGCTACGTGCGAAGTGAGCTCGCCGGGGCAGAGTTTTTTACGCGGTTGAATCCGGCGCGCCGCCTCTGGCGGCGAAGATTAGCGGGCCGACCGCTCCCCTGGTTCGCGACCGAAAAGGCCGAGCAGGGTGCCTTTGCGGCTTTCCTCGGTGTCGAGATCGACGCGCACAAGAACCGTTGGACGGCGCTGGCCGTTGGTGACTGTTGCCTGATGCAGGTCGATGACGTCGGGAAAGGGATGCGTGCGCTCGAAACGTTTCCCTTGCAGCGATCGTCGCAATTCACGATGAGCCCGTATCTGATCGGCTCGAGGTCGGACGGCGAATCACTGCAGGATCGAATCCACGTCAGCAAGGGCAGCCTCCGCGATGGCGACATGCTGCTGCTCGCCACGGATGCGATGGCCGCCTGGCTGCTGAAACGACATGAAGAGGGGCGACCCCTATGGAGGTGGCTGTACCGGAAGCTCGGTACGCCTGAGAGCTTTGCCTCGCTGGTCGCCTACGGCCGGAAAAATGGATTGCGCAACGACGACTTCACCCTTGTCCGCGTCATTCATCACGATTCACGGGTTGAAGCGAAGGAGAGGTAGCGATGGGTGCATGGCCAGACCTGACTGAATACCATGAGGCGGTTCAGCACCCGCCAAAGGCTTTTGCCGACCCGGGATTACAGGCGGTCACCCTCGAGCTCGATCGGTTCGGTATGCCCAAGCCGGCCACCGGCGGCAACGCCGTGGTCTACAAGGCCATCGAACCGGGCGGGTTTTTGAGATTCAAGAAGACCTGGGCCATTCGCTGCTTCCTGCGCCCGATCAGCGACCATGCCGAACGGTATGAGGCGATCTCCAAACATCTTCGCAGGGTGCGCCTGCCCTATGATGTCAATTTTCAGTTTCTCAAGCGGGGCATTCAAATTCGCTCCAACTGGTTCCCGATCGTCAAAATGCAATGGGCCAAGGGCGACCTGCTCCACAGTCACATTGAGAAGCAGCTACGCGATCGGGCCGCACTCGCGGCATTGCGGGAAAAATGGGTGATACTCGTGCGCCACCTCGAAGCCGCCCAGGTTGCGCACGGCGATTTACAGCACGGCAATATCATGGTGCGCGGCGGATCGATCGCGTTGGTGGACTACGACGGCATGTGGGTGCCGGCGTTAAACGGCCGCCACGCCACGGAAATCGGCCACCGGGCCTACCAACATCCCGAACGGAGCGGGCAAGACTACGGCCAGGCGATCGATCGTTTTTCAGCGCTCGTCATTTATCTCTCGCTGGCGGCGCTGGAGCGGGATGTCACCCTGTGGGAACGGTTTCATACCGGCGACAATCTCATCTTCGTGCGCCAGGATTTTCAGCAGTTGGGTCGATCGGCCATTTGGGAACACTTACGGCGTATCGGATCGGGGCAAATCGATCAACTCGCCGCTGCCCTGGCGGGCATGGTGCTCGAGCATCCGATGAAGGTCGCCAATCTCGATATCGTTCTCAAAAATCTCGCGAGCTTCCAGTTCCCGACCTCGATTCCGGCCTCGACTCCGGCCCAGCGAGTCGCTCCCAAGCCGGCGCGCGTGCCGACACCCTCAGTGCCGAGCTGGATGAAAAAGAGCGGCTATCGTGATCATTCGGATGACTGAGGAGCAAGACCAGGGTGGCTGACGGGGATTGAACCCGCAACCTCCGGAGCCACAGTCCGGCGCTCTAACCAATTGAGCTACAGCCACCATACTACTGGTCAACAGACGCAGCAGGCGCAGCAGACGCACAGGTAAACGAAACTAATCGGCTACATAGATGAATGAAAGCTCATCGAGGCTAATCGGGACGCGCCCCTCCCTGACCCGAATGGTTTCGATCAGACCGATTTGGTCGGGCATCGGGCCGAATACTACATTTGGGCCGACCATTTCGGAGGATCGTCAGTGCGCCGTCGCGTGCTTGTAACCACCGTTGCCGGCCTGGTGATCGCCAGCGCCTGCACGCACACCGTGAGAACCATCATCCTCGACCCCCCTCCCCCTCCCCCTCCCCCTCCCCCTCCCGCTCCCAGTCGGGACGTGCGGGGGCCTGAGGTGAATCGCGGCCCGAGCACCGCCGCGACGCTCGGCGTGCCGCCCGGTCATTTGCCCAAGCCGGGTGAATGCCGGATCTGGATTCCCGGGACACCGCCGGGTCACCAGCCGAAACCCAAGTCCAGGCCGTGCCCCGGTATCGCGCCGCTCGCGCCCGCCGGCAGCTGGATCATCTACCGGCCGAGTGACGACAAGAAGGTCGTCCATGTGCGCGAAGTCGATTCGCGCCACGCCGGCGCCGTAATCAGAATCCGGGTCTTCGATATCGAATCCAGTCTGCTGCTGCGGGAGGAGAATCCATGAGGCGGGCATTCGTCGCGACGGCACTCGTCCTTGCGGCCTGCGGACCGAAACGTCCGCCGGCATCGTTCGCCCCCGATCCGGGTCTCGTCGAGCAGATACGCGAGATCCGCATGTCGACGAGTACCAGCGCCTGTCCGGGGGAAGGGTTCGGCGCGGTCTATACCGCGGTGTTGAACGATGGGTCGGTCGTGCCGTTCGAGACCCGCTACGACAAGGACAGTCCGCCGCGACTCCATGTCGTGTTCTTGACGCGGTGGAGCAACGAGGCGACGCCGCTCGAAGGCGGCGGCTGGGCCGCCTCGCGCGATCCGCTCCAGACGGCGATCACCGGCTTCCGGCTCACGGTCTCACTCAAAGCGAAGCCCAATATCACAACGTCGGCGGTCGTGACACCGGAGTACAGCTGCCTGCAGCATGCGTTCGGCTTCCGCGGCGCCGGAGCCGGGGCGAGCGGCACGCAGGTCACCGTGCGGCTCGGCATCCTGCGCTCGCCGTTCTACGATCGGCTGCTGGTCGCAGGAATCGAGGTCGAGGATGCACCGCCCTACTACGTGCTGGCGGATGCGCGCGCGGTGCCGCCGTCCGATTGGCTCGTCATCGAAGCCCGCGGCTCGCGTGGTTCGCGCGGGGCCGAGGGCGCCGCGGGTATTGCGGGCACCAACGGGCAACCGGGGTGTCCGGGCGGCGCCGGCGGTCCCGGCGGCGCGGGTGGCAGCGGCAGCGCCGGAGGGCCGGGAGGACGCGGCGGGCAAATCACCATCATCGCGCCTGCTGAGGAGCCGTTCCTCGCTGGGCTGGTGGATGCCCAGACTCCGGGCGGCGAGGGCGGCGAGGGCGGGAGTGGCGGTAAAGGCGGTGCGGGAGGAAAAGGCGGCGCCGCTCAGCCGGCCAACGACCCACGCTGTGTTGTGGGCCAAACCGGTGCCGCAGGCCCGCCGGGTGCGAAGGGTCAGGACGGCCGCGAGGGATTGCCGGGAAGCCGCCCGCAGATCGTCACGGTGCCGACGCGCGACGTCTGGGGTACGCGGATCCCACCATCGCTGGCTGAGCTGATCAACTACCGCCCGGCCGCCCCTTCGCGCCGCCAGTAGAAGTAGCCGGGCAATCCCAGCAGAATCAGCCCCGCGCCGATCGCGGAGTCCTTCGGCGTCTCGACGATCGTGTTGGCGACGAGCCAAATGGCGAACGCGATGAACACGATCGGCGTGACCGGATAGCCCCACGTGCGGTACGGCCGCTCGAGCTGCGGCACCTTGCGGCGTAACCGGATGACCGCCCCCGCCGACAGGGCGTAGAACACGAACTGCGCGAACACGACGTACGTGGCCAGCTGATCGTAGAGCGGACGCGGCGAGCAGATTCCAAACACGCACCTCGGCACTAACGTCAAAACGCAGGCGATCACGCCCTGGGTGACCAGGGCAACAATCGGCGTGCCGTAGCGCGGATGCACCAAGCCCTGCGCGCGGAAAAACAGCGCTTGCCGCGCCATGGCGTAGGGAATGCGTGCCGCGGTCAGGATGATTCCGTTATTCGCTCCCAACGTCGAGATCAGAATCGCGGCGACCACCAGCGTGGCGCCGAGCGAGCCCATCGTCACCTTGGCCGCGTCGGAGGCGACGAGTGCGGACACCGCCATACTGCTTGCCCCTAGTACATAGGCGAACGCCACACTCGTCAGCACGAACAGCACCATCACCATGACGGTGGAGAGAATGATCGACCGCGGCAGGTTGCGGCCGGGATTCACGATCTCGCTTCCGACATAGGTCGTCTCGATCCAGCCGTCGTACGCCCACAGCACCGCTACCATCGCGACGCCAAACGCGCCGATCCAGTGGCCCCCCCCGACTGGCTCGGACGGCCACAGCGGTTGGAAATGCGACACCGATCCGCCGGGAATAACGAACGAGGTCACAATCAAGGCGATCAGTGCGCCGATCTTCAGCGTCGTCAGCACGTTCTGCGTGGTGGCGCCGAGCCGCACGCCGCGGCAGTTGAGGACCGTCAGGCCAATGATCGACAGAATCGCGATAGCGCGGATACCGGACTCGGACACCGGCGTGAAGAATCCGATGTACTTCGCGAATCCCACGGCGATCGCGGTGATCGACGCCGTATTGATGACCGAAAAATTCGACCAGCCGTACAGAAATGCCCACACCGTGCCGTAGGCTTCGCGCAGATACGCATACTGGCCGCCCGCCTCGGGGTAGGCGGCCGCCAGCTCGGCGACCGAAAGCGCCCCCAGCAGCGACACGATCCCGCCGATCACCCACACGAGCGTCATGACCGCCGTTCCCTGGACCGCGGCGGCGACGGTGGCGGGGACGATGAAGATCGCGGACGCGATCATCGTCCCGGCGTTGATCATGACGGCATCGAAGAGGCCGAGCTCGCGTTTGAGGTCGGTGGTGTTGCTTGGAGGGGGTGCTGACGAACTCATGGGGCTCGCAAATTAACCGGCCATCTGCCCATCTGCCCATCCGCCCATCCGCCCATCCGTCAGAGCGCAGCGTCGGTATAGAGATCCAGACGCCAGCCGGTCGGAGACCGGATAGCTCGTGTCAGGTCGAGGCGCACCAACCCATCCAGGAAGCTCGCGCCGACGCCGATGCCGGCGAGCGACCTTGCAAGTGAGAGGGCTTCGCGCGGACCGGCGCGCCCCACATCGGTGAACGCGACGACGCGCGCCCCGGGCCAGCGGTTGGCCAGCTCGAGCCGGGCGCGCCAGAACGCGTCGCCATTCGCGGCGTTGCCGCCGTAACCGCGCAGCGTCGCGGGCCCGCCGAGATAGAAGTTGCTTTGCAGGGGAACGCGGCCGTCTGCCATGCCGCCGGCCAGCTCCACCGCGCCGGCGAGGCTAGACCCTAGGGGCGCGCTGACGCGCAGCGTGCTGCTCATGCGTCCAAACCGGTACGTCCCCACGCCGCCGTCGAGCGTCACATCGGCGGTCCATTGCGGCAACGCCGGATCGATGCCGCGCTGCGTGCGCAGGATAATCGCGGCACCGAATTGATTGGCTGAGTCGGCGGTGATATTGGGACGAAACACGTGATCGGCGTGGACGGCGTGGGGCAGCGAGAAGTCGGTGCGCTTGAGCGCGCGCCGCTGCCGCTCGGCGTACAGGCGGATCGTATAACGCTGCGGCAGCGTCACCGACGGCGCGACGGTCAGCTCCGCGCCTGCCGCACGGAAGTAGTCGCCGTCATCCCGTCCGAGCAGCAGTGCGCCGAGCGAATTGCCGATCGACAGCGGGCGCGCCGTGGGATCGACGGCGGCCAGGCGGCGGTAGCCGGCGAGGCGGAAGCGCGCCGTCCCCGTCTCGCGCACCATTCCGGCCTCGACATCCGGCTCACCATCCGAGGTGGCGATGCGCGCCGCGCCGTCGAGGTTCAAGCGGCCGAGGTCGAGGTCGCCGCGAGCGCCGAGCGATACTCCTTCGACCCGGTTATAGCGCGCGAGACCCCACTTCGGCGGCCGCGCATGCAGCTGCCAGGGCGCCTGCGGCAAGTCACCGAGACCCCGGGTCATCTCCTGCATTTCACCGGCCGTGATCAGCGTATCGTTCGCGGCGCCGAACGGCGGCGGCAGCACGCTGCTCGCGATCAGCGCGGCCGTATCTCTCGGGATGTGCACGGTGAAGGCGGCGCAGTGGCCGTGCGAACACTTACAGGAAATCTGCCCGCGGCTCTCGCGTGCGTGACAGGCCGCGCGCGCGATCGAATCATCGGCCTCCGTCGCGGCGGGCGGCCGGGCAGTGCGCGGGGCGGCGGTATCGCCGCTGACTTCGTATTCATCGTAGACGCGCTCATAGCGCACCGGCATCTGGAGGAAGGAACCGGCGGTCGCGACGGCATCCATCGCGACGAGCCGCGGCAACCACCAGCGCCCGGTCCATAACCCGTAGTCGATCGTGAGAAATCGCACCTCGACGCGAATGGGTTTTACGAAACCGGGAATGTCCTTGTCGTCCGCTTCGCCGAGATCCTGCTCCAGATCGAACGCCCTCGCCGGGCGGATCAACGCGCGCACGACGCCGTGCGAAGCCTCGTCGATCCAGAACGAGCCCGACATCAAGCGGAAGTCGAGCCTGCGCGGCATGACCTTCAGCTCGCGGAGTCGGATCGTGCGGCCGTCGGGAAACACGATGACGCTCGAATCGCCGGAGGCGAAGCGGTAGTCGGCCTCGCTGCCGGGGGCGAGCGGGTGCCGGAACTCGACGTCGCGATGTTTGGTCGAATCCTGCGTGCTGTCCCGTCGCGGCCGGTCGTCTCCCCCGCCAAACCCGATGGTCATCCGGTCGTCCGCCGGGTCGAAAGCATAATCTCCGGCGTCGCCCTTCAAGTCCTCGGGAAGCGATGGGCTAGGGACCGCCGCGGGCACAGCTTGGCGGGCTCCGATGACGTCGATCTGCGACACGCCATCGCGCCGCCAATCTACTAGTAAGGCGATCTCGCGCCGGTACAGCATGCGGTCGCGCCTGAGGGCCCGAATCCCCACCCCGATGCGCTCCCGCACCCGGGTGCGGTAAGCGGTGATGGATCGGTCGATCGTCTCGCGGCGCGCGCGGGCCGCCGCGACCAGCCGGCGTGCCCCGGCATCGAGGTACGCTGAGCTGTCGCCGGCCTGGGGATGGGCCTGAACGGCGAGGACGGCGGCAACGAGGATTGTGAAGCTCACGTAGGGCTCTCTACGGAACCTGGTGAAGGATAAGATTCAGCATGCTTTCTACTTATTGGCAGGCGAGCCGGGCTCCCCGTTACAGCCTGCTCTTTGCCTTACCCCTCTTGATCATCTATCAGGTCCTTGCGGCGCTGGCACCTGTCGGGCCCGGTGGCATGAGCGTCCGCAATGGCGCCGACGTGATCCTGCAGTCCGTCTTCATCTGGCTCGCCGGTGCCTGGGGGCCGCGCCTGTTCATGCTCTGTCTCATCGGCGTGGGGGCCTGGCTCATCGCCAAAGACATGCGCAAAACCCGCAGCGCCGTAAACCCAGCGGTGCTGGGCGGCATGTTGCTCGAATCGGTCTGCCTCGCCCTCGTCTTCGGCGTCGTCGTCGGTGGCCTGACCGCCGCGCTGCTCGGTACACCACCACCGCCAATGATGATCGGTGACCTGGAACACCAGCTCGGCCGCTGGACCATGCTGATGCTGTCGATCGGCGCCGGCATCTACGAAGAGCTGCTCTTCCGAGTCGTGCTCGTGGGATTCATCGCCTGGGGTGCGGCGAAGCTGCTGGGCTGGCGACCGCTCGTCGCCGGGACCGCCGCCACGATCCTCGGCGCCCTGATCTTCTCTGCCTTCCACTATATCGGCCCCTATGGCGACCGCTTTGACATCTTTTCGTTCGTGTTTCGCACGATTGCCGGCCTCTTTTTCAGCGGGCTGTATCTGTGGCGCGGATTTGGGATAACCGCCTGGACGCACGCGCTTTACGACGTGTTCCTGTTGCTCCGCTGAACGCCGCTTTGCTATGTTAGTGCCCCATGAAATCCTATCACGTCAAGCTCATCGCGTTGTCCTGCCTCCTGGCGCTCGCCGCTTGCGGGAAGAAGCGCACCCGCCGGGCCGAGATCGTCGAATGCAGCTCCATCTCGCTCGATGCGAAAGGCACGACGCAGTGCCTCGTGCAACTCTATCACTGGAAGCCGGCCGAGGCCCAGCAGGTCGCGGCCGCCCGGGCGATCGAGCTGGATTCGCTCAAGAGGTGGCAGGAGGACTCGGTCTGGGCCTTGGGCGCGGCAAAGCACAAGCGCGACCTGCAGGGCTGCGAGCGTGGGGCCGAGCAGCTCAATAACTGCCTGCTCGTGGCCGGTTGGCCGCTCCGGCGCGTGAACTCGACGACGGATTCCGTCTGGAGCTCGGAGATGCCCAAGCATCGCAAAGAGCTCCAGACGTGCATGGCCAAGCGCGATTTCAATCTCTCGTCGTGCTTGACGCTCTACTACAAATGGGATTCCGATCGGGCGCTCGCGACCGCCGACTCGGTCACCCGGGCTCGGCTCGGACGCTAGGGCTGCGCGAGAATCCGGAAGACCGCTCCTTCGCCCTGATCCGAAGCGACGTATAACGACCCGTCCGGCCCGACGGCGAGGCCCGTCGGGCGGTACTTGGCGCCCTGCGGCGTGACTGTGGCTCCCGCAAATCCGTCGGCGAAGACTTCGGCCGGACCAGTCGCAACGCCCCGCGCGATCGGCACGAACATCACTTTGTAGCCGGCCTGCGGCAGCGGCGCGCGGTTCCACGATCCATGGAACGCAATGAACAAGCCGCCGCGATACTTCAGCGGGAAGTGGCGGCTGTTGTAGAACGCCAGGCCATCGGGCGCCCAGTGGCCGGGGAATGCCACCACGGGGCGCGGCGCGGCGTCGCAGCGTCCCTGCGTCTTGCCGTCGCCGCCGTACTCGGGCTGCAGGATGTTCTGGCGGCGCCGCCAGTCGTAGTAGCAATAGGGCCAGCCGTAGTCGCCGCCCGCCTCCAGGCGGAACACCACTTCCGCCGGCAGCTCCGCGCTCAACGCATCGGTGTAGAGCTTGGGCCAGTTCGCGGCGAGCTGGTCGCGGCCGTGCTGCGAGGCGAACAGCGCGCCGGTCCCGGGATCGACCGCGAGACCGACCGCATTGCGGAGTCCCGTGGCGAAGCGCTGGCCGTCGGTCTGCGTCTGGCCGCCGCGGCGCGGATCGAAGCGCCAGATGCCGCCGGCGAAATCGAGAATCGGGCAGGGATCCTGGCCCGGCGACTCCGGCGTGCGGTCCTGCACCTGACACGAATTGGAGGGCGCGCCGATGTTGACGTAGAGCTGGCCGTCGGAGCCGATGACGATGCTCTTCGCCGCATGCTGGCCGCGGTTGGTGAGGCCGCTGACCACGGTGTCGGGGCCGCCGGTGGGTGTGAGCTGGCCGATTTGCCAGTGCCACCGTACCACCGCGCTGTTGGTCGCGAAGTAGAGATACTCACCCGCGAACGCGATCCCGTTGCCGCCGCCAATCCCGAACGAGCTGACGACGTCGGCCTTGCCGTCGCCGGTCGTATCGCGCAGCAGGCGCACGCCGCCGCGCCCGCCCGAGACGGCGACTAGTACATCGCCGTTCTCGAGCACGACCATATGACGCGAGGGGCCGATCGACTCGGCGACCAGCAGCGCGCAGAATCCCGTTGGTAGTGTCAGCCCCGCATTGTCCGGGGCGCAGATGGGCTTCCGGACCTGTGCCGTCGGCAGCAGCAGCAACGCGATAGACGAAAAAAGAAGTGTGCGTGTCATGAGGACAGAATATAGCTTTCCCACTCCACGCCAGCCTTGCGGAGGAACTCGTGCCGTCCCTGCATAGCCTACTCCTCGTTTTGCAAGCTGCAACGCAGTCCCCCAGACTCGCCGCGCTCAAGCAGGAAGCCGTGCAGGACGTTGCCAGTCGCGCCCAGTTTACGCAGCAGATGGTAGATCAGATCTTCAGCTTTGGCGAGCTGGGATTCCAAGAGACGGAAACCTCCCGCTACCTGACCGATCTGCTGCGCAAGAACGGGTTCACGGTGCGTGAAGGGATCGCGGGAATCCCGACCGCGTGGGTCGCCACCTGGGGCTCCGGCAAGCCGGTCATCTCCCTCGGCTCAGACATCGACGACATCCCGCAGGCATCCCAGAAGCCGGGCGTCGCGTGCCACGCTCCGATGATCGAGGGCGCGCCGGGCCACGGCGAGGGCCATAACTCCGGGCAGGCGGTGAACATCACCGCGGCATTGGCGATCAAGAAGATCATGGAGCGCGAGCATCTGCCGGGGACGCTGCAGCTCTGGCCCGGCGTCGCCGAAGAGCTGGTCGGCACCAAAGCGTACTACGTGCGCGACGGGCTGTTCTCGGGTGTCGACATCGTGCTGTTCACGCACGTCGATGACAACCTGGCGACGTCGTGGGGCGACGTCGCGGGCAACGGCCTGGTGTCCGTGCTGTTCAGCTTCCAGGGCAGGAGCGCGCATGCCGCGGGCGCGCCGTGGCGCGGCCGCAGCGCGCTCGACGCCGTCGAGCTGATGGATATCGGCTGGAACTTCCGGCGCGAGCATCTGCGCCTGCAGCAGCGCTCGCACTACGTCATCCCGAACGGCGGCGACCAGCCCAACGTCGTCCCGCCGACCGCGTCCGTCTGGTACTACCTGCGCGAGCTCGACTATCCGCACATCATGGAGATGTACGCGCTCGCCGATACGATGGCGCGTGCCGCGGCGATGATGAGCAGCACCACGCTCCTTCCGCAGCGCATCCTCGGCTCCGCCTGGCCCGCCCATTTCAATCGCGTCGTGGCCGAGGCGATGTACGAAAACATCAAGCAGGTCGGATTGCCCGAATGGAGCGACGCCGACCAGCGGCTCGCGAAAGCGTTGCAGCGCGAGCTGGGCGTGCCCGATTCCGGGCTCGCCGTCAAGCTCGACACGCTGCGGCCGGGGCTGAAGCCCAACGAGCGCACGGGCGGCGGCTCGGACGACATCGGCGACGTCTCGTGGAACGTCCCGACGGTCACGTTGCGGTTTCCGTCCAACATCCCTGGGCTGCCGGGGCACAACTGGGCCAACGCGATCTCGATGGCGACACCGATCGCCCACAAGGGCGCCACGGCGGGCGCGAAGGTGATGGCGATGACGATCCTCGACTTCCTGATGCGGCCGGAGCTCGTCGCGGGGGCGTGGGACTATTTCCGCAACGTGCAGACGAAAGACATCAAGTACCAACCGCTCATCCGCCCGCAGGACCGCCCGGCGATCGAGCTGAACCGTGACGTGATGGCGAGATACCGGCCGCAGATGCGCCGCTTCTACTATGATCCGAGCAAATACCGCACGTATCTCGAGCAGCTGGGCATCACCTATCCCACCGAGCGGGCGGCGGACGGGAGTTGTGCGGGGAGCGCGACGCCGTAGCGGTCCCCTCAGGATGAAGAGCCATGCGCCCACTTCCACATCGTGTCGGAAGATCCGATCGGTCTAGACGGGGGAATAAATCGATACGCTTTCGTTGGAAATGACCCAGTCAATAGGCGGGATCCCAGTGGGAAGTCGTTCTGTTCTGGCTTTCAGACAACTGGCATCGGTCTCGGTTTACATGCATGGATCGGGTATGGAGTCTTGGACTTCTTTGAGAGGCATGACCCTGACCACGCTACAGACGATGCGCTTAAGGTAACCTTGGCTATAGGGGTCCTGCACGAGACACTTGACAAGGATTTAATTGATCTCACACACGGCGTCTCCAATCCTTGGAGTCATGGCGGCCCTTGCAATGGCCTGTTTGATATCGCCGGGTTCATGCTGTTTCCATTTCTCGCCAAAGAGATTGGGCTACCAGGTTGGATAGTTCCAAGTCTTGGAGAACTCGACCTGCACTCCATGATGCAAATGCACAATCCTTATTACCTCCGGCGTTATGAGGCTTGGCCGCTTTGGACTTGGTACGATCGTTGGGGTCCCCGGACGGTATTTGGGCTTCCGTTAGGTGGCCCCTCGTGGGGCATGCCAACCTATTGATGATATGGTGCTAATGGCGTGTGCCATTCTCTCGCCCTGCGTTGGTGCAAGGCGGTACCCGGTGGACTTTCGGTCGTTCTTTGTTGGTGGGATTTATTTTATGCGCCATGGGCCCATTAATGAACGTAAATCGCAATGATCTCCAAAACTGACGAACTCTGGCACGACCTACGAGTAGCGGTCGCTTGTGTCCCGATTGCCTTGTTGTGCATGATTAGCGTTGATGCCAACGCACAAGGTTCTGGCTCCCGGCAGGGCGGTTGGGCCAGCGTCGCCCTGGGGTACGGCTCTGCATCGGTTTCCTGCGATAGCTGTCGCGGACCGCATCGGGGTGGTCTCGATGGCCTCCTCGGTCTCGGGGGAACACTGAATCCTCACCTCCGAGTCGGAGCGACATGGGGACTGTGGACGACTGGCGTGGACAGCATTAGGGATGCGGGAATCACAACCTTCACCGCATCACTGTACTACTATCCGAGTGCACGCACTGGTGGATGGGTCGATGTTGGACTCGGCGTCTCAGATTATCGTGTCGTGAAAGGACAGCACAATGTATTTCCTTTCCCCACCGAGCAAAGCACCTATGCCGCTGGAACAGGTGAGGGTGTGGAGGTCGGATTCGGATATGAGTTTCCGCACACAGGATCTATAGCATTCGCGCCACACATCCAGTACGCCTATGGCATTGTCGGACAACTACACAACAACATTGGGGGAATGGTTGCCCAAGGGTGGAAGCAGAGCGTGTTTTCATTGACTGTTCAAATGGACGTTCACTAGGGGATGAATGCCAGGGCGGGAGCGAATGATCTGAACAGTGAGCGTGAAGTTCCTCGGTTTATCGGCAGCGGGAAGAGCGGTTGGTCGAACTCGTGGGGTTAGCATCAGCTTGCAGCAACCGGGATTCGGTCAACATGAGATGACCTATCAAAGCTGTCAATCAATGCCAAGACGGCTCGGCCAAACCAGCCGTAAACGACAGTGGCAATCTGAGACCCGTTGACAGCTGTACAAGCACGAGTCGAGTGTCCCCCTCTCGATACACGAGCCACTGCCCATCAGGTGACCAAGCCACGTCGCGACTGAGGATAAAAACATTGGTCCGAGTCAAGAGCGCCTGAGGGCCGGTCCCGTCTGGATGAATCAACATGATCGTGCCCGCGCTGTCGTACGCAATCCAGTCACCTATTGGTGACCAGCGTGGGACGTCCCCGACAACACCAAGGCTCGTGTCCGCGCCCGTCGCGAGCGTTCGAACATGGAGCGTGCGGCTCGCGTACACGATTCGCGAACCATCCGGAGATGGAGAAGTCGCGTAATCAGGTGAAGGGACACCCGTTGTGTATGCGAGCCGACCGCAGTCGAGAGTATCTGCTACAATCTGTTGCAGCCCTGTCCCGTCCGGGCGCATTCGCCACACGCCATAGCACGTACTGACTGAATCATTCCCCGTGAAATAAATGTACGAACCGTCATGAGCATAACGCGGATAATACTCGCTCTGCATAAGTGGATTGGTCACGATCGAGCGGATATTGCCCAAGGTGTCCATGGAAAGCAGGCACTCTACCGTACAAATTCGCGTGAATACGAAGGCGTGAGTCACGCTCGACCAGTCTAACGAGCTGCCCCCAGGGTCTGAGCGTGGGATCGAGTCAAAAGATGACCCATCGAGGTTTGTGACGATTATCGGGCCTCCAAAGTCTCCGCGGCCCGTGTATTGTGTCGCAATTCGTCCTGCAGGGACCACACTGACCAACACTGTATCTGCGAATCCTATAGCGCTGATTACAATGGACCCTCGCCCAATTCCCGCACCAGTTGCTTTCCCCTGTGAATTGACAGTTAGTGACGCATTGAGTGCGCGGTACTGGTAGACCGGAGCATCAGTTCGACGGTTACCGTACGCGTCAGTCACATAAGGTCGATACGTCATTGCTCCCGCGACATAAAGCGCGGTGTCACTCGGATCCGCCTTAACATGTGCTGCAGCGCCCGCCAGGACAGTGTAGTGCGCCTCGACTGATTCTCCAGATGGGCCAACGATTACCACTTTGCCCGCCCCGACGCCGTACTGCGCCTCAACCAGGACGGCCGCCCGTCCGTCTGCGTCCGTTGTCACTGGAAGACGATCGATGACGAACCCCGGATCTCCTACGGGTGCAACGAGCACGAATGCGTTTGTATTGAAGTAGACCGTCTGACCAGACATCGGCTGCTTATTACCGTCGAGGAGTTGCACCACTAGCGGAGGGGAAAAAATCGAGGTGACCGTATCCGATAGATTGCTGCCAGATAGAATGTTCGGGCCGGCATGGGGGCCGCTCGCATCACCGCACGCGATTGACAGTGCGAAAGTGCACGTGAGGCAGCCTAGAACTCTGGCGAACATTGGTGCGCACCTCCCTAGTCCACTCGAGGCGGCCGCAGTTTTCATTATCGTCATCGTCGAAACGGCAGTTATGGGTTTCCACATTATTGTGCTAACCGAACATACGCTCCTGGAATGTATGACCCTCCCTAGTGCCTGATGCGCCACCAGAAGGTCGATATTCTCTCGATTTGAGCCGAGCAAATACCGCACGTACCTCGAGCAGCTCGGCATCACCTATCCGACGGAGCGGGCGGCCGATGGGAGTTGTGCGGGGGGGGGCGACACCGTAAGGGGGGGGCCCGGCCTCCCGGGTTTCGCGAACTCACGCATTTCACTATAGTGACGCATGGTCCTTTTGCCTTGCGAGCAGGCGTAACGGCCCCGCATCGAAGCACGCCTACCGGGGGGGGCTCGGGGGGCTCGGACCGGACCCTGCTGCTCGAGTGTCGGCTCGAACAGCTGCGCGGCGCGCTCGACGAGGCGCGCGCCGAAGCCGATCAGGCCCGCGTCCGGCTCGCCGAGGCTGCGGCCCGTGAAGCCGGTGAGACCCGCCGCCTGAGCCTGCTCCAGGACGAAGTCGCCCGCGCGCGTGAGGAAGTCGCCGCGCTGCACCGGCGACTGGAACAGTCCGAGGCGCTGCGCGCCAAACTCCAAGGGCATCTCTTCGAGTCGGAGCCTCGCGACGACGCGCAGGAGCTGGTGCGCCTGCGGCGCGAAGTCGCTGCGGCCCGGGAGCGCATCGCCGCCAGCGAACAGACAGCCTCGCAGCTGCGGGCCCGCGTGGACGAGCTGGTGGCATCCCGCGAGACCTTGCTCACCCGGGTGGTCGAGTGGCAAGGCGCAGTTCGGGAGGGCGACACGGAAGCCGTCGACCTTGCCGAGTTCATCGCCAGCCTGCGCCGCGCGGTCCTCGACCTCGAACGAGACAACGCCCTGGGAGAGCGCCGCGAGGCCGCTCTTCGCCAGCAGCTGGAGCAGCAGGCGACAGCACCTCCCACAGAAGCGATGACGCCGAAGCGTCCCGCGGCTGACGATCTGGGCGAGGCGCTGGCGGCGGTCGATGCTGAAAACCCGAGCGTGCGCGCCGCCGCTTACCAGGCGCTCGGCCGGCTGCTGGTACGGGATCCCGCGCGGCTCGCGCCCCACATCCGGCGGGGGATTGCCGACGCGAATCCCCACGTGCGGCGCCGCGCGGTGCTCGCCGCGGCCGCGGCCCGCGGGCTCGCCCTGCGCCCGCTGCTTGAGCCGCTGACTGCCGATCCCGATCCCCAGGTGCGACGCATCGTGCATCAGATCCTTCGCGTCACCTCCCAGGACCCTCAGCGCACGGAAGCCGGCCTCGTGCAGCGAGCTTCATAGTGGAAATCCGGTACAAGCGCAGCCACTTCGCCAAGCTCCTGGGGTTCACGGACAAGCAACTGGCCGCCGCGGACAAACTGCCCGAGCTGAAGGCACTCGCCGGCGGACCCGCTTCGTACCGGCCAGTGCACCTGTCGGCGTACCGCAGGGTGCTGGACCTCCACCCTCGCCGGGAGCCGTCGCGCCGCCAGCTCTTCCTCAACTTCAAGGGTGGCACCGGCAAGACCAGCCTGTCGGTGGCGTACGCCTACCGGCTCGCGGAGCTGGGCCACCGGGTCCTGCTGATCGACCTCGATTCACAGGGGCACGCGACGCAGCACCTGGGGCTCGCCGCCGAGAGCCTCGAGCGCACCGTCTTCGATACCCTGGTCACCGGAGTCCCGATCGAAGAAGTGATCGTGCGGACGCCGCTCGCGGAGTTCGATGTGCTCCCGGCCAACCTGCGGATGACGACCATCGACATCTCGCTCATGCCGATGGCCGGGCGCGAGTACAAGCTGCAGCGGGCCCTCGCCACGGTGTTGGACCGCTACGAGTTCATTGTCATGGACGCCCCGCCCTCTTTTGGGCTGCTGAACCTCAACGCGCTGATGGCGTCCGACGACTTGCTCGTGCCGGTGCTTCCGGATTTCCTGTCGTTTCACGGGCTCAAATTGTTGTTCGAGACGCTGGGCCAGCTCGAGGACGACCTGAACCACCGGCTGCAGCGGATCCGGATCGTCCTCAATCAGTACAACCCCACGACCCGGATCGCGCGCGAGGCCAAAGCCGCGCTCGAGTCGCACTACGCTGAGTTTCTGTCGGAGACGATCGTGCGGCAGTGCACGCAGTTCGCAAGGGCCTCGAGCGACGGCCTGCCCATCAATGCTTACGCTCCATCGTCCAAGGGAGCCAGGGACATCGACGCCCTTATCACCGAGATGATCACCGCGCGCTACGAGCGCGCGATGGAGAGGAGCGCGTGACCACCGGTTTCGACGCCAACGTTCCAGCCCGCAAGCCGCGGACGATCTCCCGCGTGCTCACCGAGCTCACGGCCTCACCCCCTGACCCCCTCTCCGTTCCGGAGAGGGGGAACGAAAAGCCGGCGAATATCGAGCTGACTGCGGAGCCGCAACCCGGAGCTCCGAAAGCAAGTCCGCGGGTAACGCGCGGGAATAACGGTAAAGAGCGGGCCGCGTCGCTGCGGGAGCGTCTGGCGATGACCGCTCACCGGTCCGCCGCTGGTGCCGAGCCGCAGCAAACCGCAGCCGCGGTGCGCGAGCTGATCGAGGCCATGCGCGCGCGGCTCGAGTCCGCCATCGAGGAACGGACCCGGTTAGCCGGGGAGCTGGAGGAAGTGCGCGCCGCGCTCGGGCGGGGCGAGGCCGAGTTGAAGAAGGAGCGCAGAGCTAGGGGCCTGCTCGAGGCTCAGGCCGAGGAGCGGCGGCGGATCGCCGAGGAAGCGGTGGCCGAGGCGGAGGCGCTCGCCGCCGAGCGCGATCAGGTGCTCGAGGAGATTACCGGGCTGCGCGGGCTCGAAGACCAGGCGGCGCTGCTGCAGGAAGCTGAGGCGGAGCTGGCCGACCTGGACGGGCGGCTGCAGGAGGCGCAGTCGGCCCGAGCGCGCGCCGAGGCACGATGCCGGGAGCTGACGTCGGAAGTGGAGCGCCTGTCCGCGGCCGGCGAAGCGCTCGAGGCGCTCGAGTCGCTGGTGAGACGCAGTCCCTAGTCCTCACCCCTGACCCCGTCGCCAATCGCCGTTCCGGTCCTCACCCCCTGACCCCCTCTCCCTGCGGGAGAGGGGGAACGAACGGTGAGTTCTTTTCGGTCCGCTCCGCAGGACTTTGGTAGCGTAGATCATTCCGCTGTTCGCCACGCTCAATCGATGGATCCGCTACGTCGCCTCAGAGCGGCCGAGCGATTTGCGCGCGCCCGGGAGCTGCGTGACAACCCCACGCCAGCTGAGCGTCACGCCTGGACGTTGCTGCGCAACCGCGGCATCCTCGGGCTCAAGTTTCGGCGACAGCACGTACTGCACGGCTTCATTGTGGATTTCTATTGCCCCAGTGAACGCATTGTGATCGAGCTCGAAGGGAACGTGCACGATACTGAAGCGCAACGAGGCTACGACCAGGCGAGGGCTGGGTTCCTACAAGCTGCGGGCTACAGGGTCATTCGCGTGCGCAACAGAGATGTGAGTCGACAGCACCTCGAAGAGGTGCTACGCGAGGCGCTCGACACCAAACGTTAGTTCCCCCTCTCCCGAAGGGAGAGGGGGTCAGGGGGTGAGGACCACAAAGGCGGATCACCCACTGGTTCGCACCGGCATCGTAGCCGATCGAGGCTAGCTGCCGAGAATGGTGGCGATGGCGCACGAAAAGCCGGGAAGCACGTCCTCGCCGCGCAGCGCGTCGGTTTCGCTCAGCACCGCTTCAGTTCCGTCCTGCCGATAGACCCGTGCCTGGCGACGCGCGGGATCGATCACCCACACCACACGCGTGCCGGCATCCAACCAGTCACCGATTTTGGCGAGTGTTTCACCGGGCCGGTCATGCGGCGAGAGCACTTCCACCGCCAGATCCGGCGCGAATTCTGCAAATGCTGCGGGCACCGGATCGGGCACACGGGCACGTTGGACGAAGGCGACGTCCGGAGCGCGGACCGTATCCGGAGCTCTCGAAAGAGTGAATCCGGGATCGCCGGCAACGACCTGGCCAAGGTTCTGTGCCCGCGCGTAGTTCACGAGCTCCGCGGCAAGTCGCGCGACAACGGTCGCGTGCAGGTAACCGGGCGGTTCCTTCACAACTAGGCGGCCGCGGACCAGCTCGACCTGCTTCCCCGGGATGCTCACGTCCAGGAGCTGCTCGGCGGTCATGAGCTCAGGCGACATGGGTCCTCACCCCCTGGCCCCCTCTCCTTTCAGGAGAGGGGGAACTAACGGTGGGTCCGAGCTGCGCGTGTAGCCCGGTCCCTAGCGCAACGCGCGCGCGAGCATCGCAATCGCGGCAACCGCGCCGACCCAGAAAACGAACGACCACTTGATCAAGTCGCCGAAGCGGCGCTCGAAGCGGGTCTCGAGCCTCGCGAACCCTACCTGCATCTCTTGTCGCAACTCGGCGATGTCCGCACGCAACTGGTCAAAATCGCCGTGCGTAGCAGCGTCGCGGTCGCGCGCGTCCATCTCATGCATCCAATTCACAAACTCGGCGCCCTCCTGTCCCCCGAAGGTTTGCTGGAGCTTCTGGGACAACCGAGGCGTGATGGGCACGCCCCAACGTAACGTACGCTCGGCGAACCCGAAGATCAATTTCGTTCCGACGGGACCAAGAAAATGCGCAGCTGAACGAGTGACTAGGATTCCCGTGCGCTCCGTTCCGGAGAGGGGGGACGAAAGGCCTATGCGATCGCCTTGCCATCTTCGAACACGCCACCGGTCGGCCCGCCAGCCGGTAACTGCACACCCCAGAGCACGCTGGCCGCACCTTGTTCCACCGATCGTGGCGCGCTGCGTCCTCCCATGGCAGTCCGCACCCATCCTGGACTCACCGCGTTTACGAGAATGCCCCGTGGCCTCAGTTCCTCTGCAAACAGGCGCACCATCGCGTTGAGCGTGGCCTTGCTCGCGCCGTAACCGTCGGGGGCTTCTTTGGCCAGGCGCTCGATCTCCGCGAGAGACAGCTGGGGATTGGACAGACGCTTGACCAGGCCCGGCGGCTGAGCCGAGAGCTGCCCGAGACCGCTCGTCACCATCACCACGCGGGCATTGCGGGCGAGCAACGGCTCCAGCGCTCGTGTCAGCAGCAGCGGGCCGAGCACATTGACGTCCCACATCTCACGCGCGGGTCCCTTATACACGCCGGCGTTGTTCACGAGCGCGTCCAGCCGCTCATTCCGCGCCCGAAGCCGTTCGGCCAGGGCCTCAATGGATTCGGGTTTTCCCATGTCGACGACTTCCGCCTGCGTTCCTGGCGGTGCCGAGTTGGCATCTCGCACGCCGGACAGCACGTGCCAGCCCTTGGATGCGAGCGCGCGAGCGACTTCGCGTCCGATGCCGCGGCTCGCTCCCGTAATCAGCGCCGTGGAAGTCATGGCCGCTGCAGCGTGGTCGCTCCAGCGTCGTATTGCTCGTCGCTGACTTTTTCCATCCACTCCACGGCCCTGCCGTCGAGCTGCTCCTGAATCGCGATGTGCGTCATGGCGGTCGTTGGCGAGGCGCCATGCCAATGCTTCTCGCCGGGTGAGAACGAGATCACGTCGCCCGGCCGAATCTCCTCGATTGGTCCGCCCCACCGCTGCACCCGCCCTGTCGGATCCCGGGCTTGAAACAGTGGATCGACCCGCACGGTCCCGGTGAACCAGTCGGCTGGACCTTTGCTCGAGGGTTGCGAACCGGCGCGTTTGATGTCCATGGGGCAAATCGTAATAAGGGGTACCGCGGGGCAGTAGTGGGAATAATCGACAAGGGTTGATGAGCGCTCGAGGCTCTAGAAACGCTGGTGCGACGCAGTCACTAAAGAATCGAGGAGACGGGGCAGGAGAATCCGGCAAGCACGTCCTCGCCGCGCAGCGCGTCGGTTTCGCCCAGCACCCGTTCTTCGCGGCCACCCCTTGCCATGCCGCAACGGTTGCGTTAGATACTGAACCATATGGTGCAGTATATGACGACCCGACTTGATACTTCGTTCGCCGCGCTCTCGGACGCCACGCGGCGGGGCGTTCTGGAGCAGCTCGGACGAGCCGACGCTTCGATCACGGAGCTTGCCGAGACGTTCCACATGACGCTCACGGGCATGAAGAAGCACGTCGGCGTTCTGGAGCAGGCGGGGCTCGTCGCCACGAAGAAGATCGGGCGCGTGCGGACGTGCCAGCTGGGCCCGCGCCGATTGGAGCAAGAGACGGCGTGGCTCGAGAGGTACCGCCGGCGCTGGGACGAACGCTTCGACGCGTTGGACAAGGTTGTCGAGGAACTCACACGAACGGAGAAGACCGATGAACGCAAGAAGCGAAAGTAAGCCCGGCCCGGTGAAGAACCGCACCACGGTGGAACGGACGTCGGACCGCGAGGTGGTTGTCACGCGGACCATCAACGGCCCGGCGCGCATCGTGTTCGAGGCATTTACCAAGGCCGAGCTGCTCAAGCGCTGGTGGGTGCCCAAGTCGATGGGAATGACTCTGCTGTCCTGCGAGGTGGAGCCCCGAGTCGGAGGCAAGTACCGGTTGGTATTCGACGTCGGTGGCGCCGAGCCTGCCGCGTTTTTCGGCACGTATGTCGAAGTGAAGCCGTATTCGCGCCTCGCGTGGACCAATGAGGAAGGTGGCGAGGGCGGGTCTGTCACCACGGTGACCTTCGAGGAAAAGGGCGGCAAGACGCTGGTGGTCCTGCGCGAGCGCTATCCTTCGAAGGAAGCGCTCGACGCTGCCGGCACGGGAGCAGCCGATGCAATGGTCGAGACGTTCGATCAGCTGGACGAGCTTCTCGTCGCCCTGGGTGAGAGCTCGGCACAGTAACAGAGACGTGGATCTCGCGGTCGGTCGTCCGATAGCCCCGGCTCACACTGGCCGGGGCTATCGGGTCCCACGGTACGTAGTCTCATCTGTCCCGACATGAGTGCGGGGGCGCCGGCAGTAAGTTGACCGCTCGTTGATGCTAACCCTCGAACGTGCTTGCCAATGCCCCAACGCCGAGCCTACGTTCCCGACATGAGTACGCCACTCATGACGGCCGAGGAGCTGCTGTACACCAACGTGCGGAACAAGCGGACGGAGCTGGTGCGCGGCCGGCTCGTCGTGCATGAGCCGCCCGGCGGCAAGCACGGAAACGTAACCGCCAACCTCGGCGCGCGGCTCTGGACGCACGCCGATCTGACCCGCGCGGGAGCGGTGTTCGTCGGGGATACCGGGTTTACGCTGGCACGGAATCCCGACACGGTGCGCGGACCCGATATCGCGTTCATCCGTGCTGAGCGCCTGCCGCAGCCCATCCCGAGTACCTTCCTCGAATTCGCTCCCGATCTCGTGGTCGAGATCCTCTCCCCTCGTGATCGTCCCGGTGAAGTCCTCGCGAAGGTCGGGGACTGGCTGGATGCCGGTGCGCGACTCGTCTGGGTCGTCGATCCAGAGCGACGAGTCGCGCGTGTGTATCGGCTGGACGGGACGGAAGACGTCATCGCGGGTGACGGAGCGCTGTTGGGCGAGGACGTGTTGCCCGGGTTCAGCTGCACGCTGACAACGGTTCTCTAACGAGCGCCTTTAGCGCGAGCGAAGGACGCAGGACCGCCCCGCGATCGAGCTGAACCGCGATGTGATGGCGCGATACCGGCCGCAGATGCGCCGTTACTCCTATGATCCGAGCAAATACCCCACGTAGCTCGAGCAGCTCCGCATCACCTATCCCAGGAACGCGCTACCGACGTCAGCTGCGCGGGTGGAGCGACGCCGTAACCTGAAATAGGAACGTCCTCACCCGGATACAGGGTGAACACCCGGCCCCTGCCCTGACCGAGACCGCGCCACGTTGTGATAAGACCGAAATGCGGGCACTTGTAACCTCGCACGCTTCGGATTTTCCATTGACGGCGCGACGTCGACTCACGCAGCGCGTCCTGTTCTGTGGACAGCGCAACGCGGATACCGCGCGGCGCCCGCTTCAAACCGCGTGGCGCGAAAATCGCGTTCGACACCGGCCGTCGGGAACTCCACGACGGCGGCACGATACCCGACATCGTGCCAAGACACTCGAGCAGCGGAAGGAGGATGTATGCGGGCGGACTTGCGGAGACGGCTGGAGATGGCCGAGCGGGTGCGTGATTTCTTCCGGACCCATCAGACGGATGGTGTGACCCAGGCAGGCGAGGCTAAGCGCCTCGAACAGTTGGTGCAGCGCGCGGAGGAGCTGGCGTCGCAGCAGCGCGCGGGCGTGGTGGCGACGCGGGGGGCGGCGGAGCGGCGCGCGGATGTGCGGCGCGCGTTGCAGAGCAAGCTGCTCCGGTATCTCTCGGCGGTCGGTGCGGCGGCCGCGCGGGAGAACACCGAGCTCGGGGCGCAGTTCCGGCTCCCCAAGCCGCGCGGCTCGAACCAGGCGTTCCTCACGATGGCCCGCGGGATGCTCGAGAAGGCGAACGCGCTCAAGGACGCGCTCGTGGCCCGTGGGATGTCGGCGAAGCTGCTCGATGATTTGTCTACGACCTTGGGCGAGTTCGACAAGACGCTCGAGGCCACGCGAGTGGCGCGGCTCGGTCATGTGGGCGCGACCGCCGATCTTCAGGCCGTGCTCGGCGAGATCTCGCAGCAGGTGCGCGTCCTCGACGGGCTGGTGCGGTATCGGTTCGGGGACAACGAGGAGTTGATGGGCGCGTGGATGAGCGCGCGCAACGTGGTCGGCCCGTTCCGGTCTCAGAAACCCGCCGATGGTAACCAGGCCGGTGGTAGCACGCCGGCGGCGGCGTAATGCAGTGGCGCGCGAGTATGCGAGGCGCGGTTGGTGGATGGTCACCGGCCGCGCCTTGCAACAAAGCGGGTCCTTCGCTGCGCCCAGGATGACAAAGCGCCGGGCTCAAAAAGCAGGTCCTTCGCTGCGCGCGCGTTCCGCGCGCTTCGCTCAGGATGACAAAGCGCCGGCCTTATATGAAGAGAAAAATGAAAGAGTAAGGATGCCAGCCATGTCATGGCGATTCGTAGTTACTGATCATGCGTTCGACCGGTTTGTCGAACGGGCAGAGCTCGACAATCTGGAATCGGCTCAGTATCGAGAGCTGTTACTGGCTGAGCTGGAGCGGGGTGTGCCGTTCGGGGGCCAGGTGGGCAACGACGAACTCTTTCTGCTGCCATGCGGGTTGGTTGCGGCGATTGTCTTTGACAATGGCAGGGGGTTTGTCAAAACCGTCCTCACGCGAGGACAGGCGATTGCGAATATGGAGTCTCGGGGAGCGATTCTGCGGTTTGCTCGCGCGCAACCTCACCAGGTCCCAGAGGCCCGTCGTCAGGAACCTGAAGCGCCCCACGCGGCAACCGCAAACCTCACTGCAACACAGGAACGAGAGCTGCGCGCGTTGGCAGAGCGACATTTGCGCGCCCGCCTAGACATCAAGGAGCGGAATGCGGCTCTGCGGGAGCAAGGCTACAATCCCGGTTCGCGAGCCGGCGAGTTCTATCGTGCCGCCTACCAGGCGGCGGTCCAGGCATACTTGGCTTGGAAGCCTGAGTTGGATTGGTGTCGTGACCCGCCGCTGAGCAAGACTGGTTGAGATAAGCCCTCCGGCCTCGCGCGCTGCGGGGCTTTCGTACGACATACCCTTGCCTTGTGCTCCTGACTATTTCGACGTCACACCGCCCCACGAAGGGGACCCAAACACTGGGTCCCCTTGACAGGCCGCACCCCCAGCACCTTATAATGCGAACGCGCGCACGGAGACACCACCAAGGCCGCCGATCTCAAAGGGAGATTGGTGGCATTTTCATTTCTTGGGAGGTGTCCTATGAAAAAGCGAGTGCAGCGACTCTACTACGCCCACGCGATGTGCATGTACGGCTGGGCAGCTGAACGGCGAGAACTCCTTATCATCCGGCGCAAGTTTCGTGGCAGGCGGATCGTGAATCCCGCTGCCTACCGGGACCATCCTGAGAAGCGGCGAGATCAGATAGGATTCTGTCTGCGGCTGGTAGCGAGGTCCCATTGCGTTGTGTTTAGTCGCATCCTCGGCAAGGTGACCGCCGGGGTCGGGAAAGAAGTGAATCACGCACTCCGGCTCGGCAAGCCCGTGTACGAAGTCGCCGCCGCAAAAGTGGTGCGACGCAAGCGCCCGGTCCGCTACATCTCCCCCCGGGCTTCACGCGCGCTCTATGAGAAGTGGCGCCTTCAACAGTGTCGTCTGACGTGGGCGAGATGAGTACTAGCATCGAAACCCTGATCATCGCACTACGGGACTCGCGACGCCGGCACCTCGACGCTCGGTTGGAGCGGCACGCGTACATTTTTTCCACTGCGCGGACGTTGCACGAAAAAGGTGGGACGTGGAGCGCCGCCACAATGGAGGCGGCCAACACCAAGCGCGGGATTGACCTCGAACGGGCGGCATCCGATGCGTACCACGACTGCGAGGAACTCCTCTGGCGGCTGCGCTGGGCGTTGAAAGCGTCCGACGAGCCAGAAGACCCGGCAACAACTTGAACACTATCCTCCTACACAGGCGCTAACCGTCGGTGCGAGAATGGTCCGATCTGATCGTCGTCAAAGACGGCCAAGTGGCCGATGATTTCCTCGAGGCCCCAGCTGGCGCACCATAGGGTCAGAGACTCCAGTCACTGCCGCTGGTGCCGCGATCTTCGATCTCGAAGAGTCCTGTTAACCCTGCTCCGGTTCCGCAAGAGCCTGTGAAGGTACGCGCCCTTTTGCACGGCCTCGGCCGCCCCATGAGATGGCTATCACACACCTTGGAGAAGCTGAAGCCTAAACCAACGTCAGCCCCCACCTTAGCACTTGCAACACCTCCACGGGTAGCGGCGACGACTGTAACACCCCTACAGTCGAGGCGCTCCACAGTGGCTGGTGATAACCCGGTCCAGACTCTCGACGCCGATACGCTGGGAAGGGGTGCTATCGCGTTGTCGTTCGCGCAACACGTTCTGACGCTTGATGTCACCGAGGGCGTAGTCGTGGGAGTGCTTGGTGCCTGGGGTTCCGGGAAAACGTCATTCGTGAATCTGGCTCGGCCAGAATTCGAGAGAGGCGGAATAACGGTCGTTGACTTTAATCCGTGGATGTTCAGTGGTGCGGAGCAGCTGGTCGAATCGTTTTTCATCGAGCTTGCTGCGCAACTGAGAATACGTGCGGGTCTTGAGGAGATTGGTAAGGGTATCGAGGAGTATGGCGAGCGATTCTCGGGATTGTCACGCTTGCCATTGATTGGTCCCTTTCTTGAAGCTGGCGGTGACGCAGCAGCACTAGTGGGCAAGATTTTGCAACGTCGCAAAGAAGGAATCGGGGGCAGACGCACTAAGCTTCGCACGGCTCTCGTCAACTATGGCAAACCGATTGTGGTAGTGGTCGACGACATCGACCGCCTCTCGTCGTCGGAAATCAGAGATGTGTTCAAACTCGTGCGGCTGACAGCCAGCTTTCCGAACATCATCTACATAGTGGCGTTTGATCGGCTCCGCGTGGAAACTGCGCTTGGGGAAGAAGGTGTACCTGGTCGAGAATACCTAGAGAAAATTCTTCAAGTCGCTATAGACCTGCCTGCCATCCCCAGCGACGTGCTTAACCGGCAGATCTTCGCTGCACTTGATGCAGCATTGTCAGATATCGAAAAGCCGGGTGACATCGACCAGCAAGCGTGGCCGGACATTTTCATGGAGATTGTTCGGCCGTTGGTCCGTCACATGCGCGACGTTCGACGTTACGCAGCAGCTGTCCGAGGGACGGTGCTGGCGTTGGAAGGACAGATCGCGCTTGCAGACGTGCTAGGGCTTGAAGCCATCCGCGTTTTCCTACCTGACGTTTTCCGCGACCTGCACGGAGCCGTGGACGGTCTCACAACAACTGCCCCGGGGTTTTCCATGCCCAGCGAGGAAGGGCCGGAACTCAAGGCCCAGGTCGAAGGCCTTATAAGAGCTGGCAAGGCGCGCGAGAATGTTGTGCGAAACATGGTCGTACGACTGTTTCCTGCGGCAGTGAGGCACATCGGTGGCAGTAATTTCGGAGCCGATTGGCAAAACCGCTGGCTAAGAGAGCGCCGCGTTGCACGTGAGGACGTCCTACGGCTATACCTGGAGCGCGTTGCTGGTGAAGGTCTGCAGGCCTTCAATCGCGCCGAGCGGGCTTGGGCCCTGATGGGTGATCGGCGTGCCCTCGATCAATATCTGCGTTCCATTGCACCCGGGCAGCAAGAGGACGTGATAGGTGCTCTTGAGGTCTATCAGGATCAGTTTAGGCCGGAGCACATCGTGCCGGGCACGATTGTCCTATTAAATCTTTTGCCGGATTTGCCCGAGCGACAAAAAGGGTTCTTCGACTTTGGCACGGCGATGGTTGTAACAAGAGTCACGTATAGACTGCTAAAGAGCCTGGGTGATCCCGTTGCAGTGGAGGCGGCAGTCCGCACGATCTTGCCCGAGCTAACCACACTATCCGCCAAAGACGAACTAATCACCGACGTTGGTCATCGCGAAAACCAAGGTCATAAGCTTGTCTCCGAAGCTGCGGCCCTGGAGTTCGAGAAGGAATGGCGTGACCAAGTCAGAGCGGCGCCAATCGAAAAGCTTCTCCTGGAGAAGGACCTGCTGAAGGTGCTGTTCATAACAAAACGCGATAGCGGTCCTACCGAACCCCCGCTTACCGTGTCGGACGACCGCCGCATGACGCTGGGGCTGCTGAAGGGGGCAAAGCAGGACGTAAAGACCCAAACCTTGGGAAATCGCGCGGTTCGTCTTTCGCCACGGCTTGAATGGGACGTGCTGGTGAAGATCTACGGCGATGAGGCGACCCTGAAGCACCGCTTGGACGAACTCAAAGCGACGGCCCCCGATGGTGTCGATGAACTGATCGCGCTCACGGATAAGTATGCCGGTGGTTGGCGTCCTACACGAGACGAGTGAGGGTCTAAGCGGGACGATGAGTCTTTGGGCTGCCATCATCCACACTCTCAGGAGACGAGAACAACGACCGCTGACGGCGGTGCAGCGCGCAGACGGCATCGAGTTGCTGGTGCAGGCATCTCGCAAGCCGGTACTCCGCGACGACTGGCCCGATGGCTTCGACTATGTATGCGGTCACTGTAAGAAGATGGTGATCGCATCCTGTGTCACGGAGGGGCAGGTTTGGGACCTAGCGTTTCAATGCTTCCGGTGCAAGGGCGTCAGTCTGTCGCCTGTTCTACCACCAGAGAGAGCCCTCCCGCGTTGCGTTGTGCCCCCGCCGGGGCGCACCGACGTCACTAACGGGATCGACCTGCAGAGAACCGCCCTCGTCGGACAAGCCGCCGTGGACCGGAGGCAAGTTGTGGCCGGGGTGAAAGGGGCCACGTTTGGCTACGTTGCGAACCCTCCGCCACCTCCGGAAGTCGATGCGAAGTTCTTAGACCGCGTGATCGAAGACGTACGGCAGCTGCTCGGCTCAACATTCGAAGCGATCGAGCAAGATGATCGTCTCTGGCATGAATCCACGACGCCAACGAAACCTCGGCACCGGCTGATGGTCATGGTAGAAGCGCTGCGGTTTGATATCACGTCTTTCGGAACTGCGGCCCCTGCCTGCCACGTGGACTACCTGATGGAGTTGCTAGCGCTTCTCCAGTCTCTTAGGAGATGGCAGAAACACCCGTTCTGGTCCGAGCTGGTGCGTGGATTGGACAACGACTATCGGCACACCGTCATGCTGATCGCGGCGGCGACCCAACTTGAAGACGCTGGCAACAGCGTGGAGTTTCAACGGACTGGCGACGATCGCACACCGGACTTGTTCCTTGTCCTCAACCCACGGGAACGGGTCGCCGTAGAGGTCAAGATGCCGGAACGCCTCAAAGCCTCGAGTGTCGCACTGGGATACGACAAGCTCCTGCAAGTCGTCGACGCCTCGATGAAGAGCGCGGGCACGGGCCCGTCAGACCAACTGTCACCGCGCCATCCCGCGATGCTGGTCATCGGCAGCTTCCAGACATGGCCATCGGACTTGGGGGGCTTCGAGCGAGCCGCAACCTACTACTTCCGCGAGGTTGCAAACTCGGGAGAGTACAAGCACGTCTTAGGCGTTGGACTGCTCTCCTTTGTCACCCTCATTCACCGCGATCCCGCCAAGACAAGTAGCCAGCCAGCACTGAAGATGACGCTCGTAGCAAACCCCGGTTACGAAGGCAGCGTCAAACTCAAGACCGAGACACCTCCCCATCTCGTGCGCCCGCCGGGATGATCGAAGATGCTCGGCGACGCCACGAATCAGGTTCACCTGCTCGTGAGGGAGAGGAACGCATGGCGAACAAGTCGCAGCTGAGCGGTATGCGAGGGGTCTACCTCGTCGCAGCTGAGCTAGTGGCGCGCGGCTTCATCGTGTCGGTAACCTCACGCAGTGCCGCCGGGGCCGATCTGCTCGTGACGGACGACACCTGCGCTCGGGCGTGGTCCGTTCAGGTCAAGGCGACCGATAAGCCGACCGTCCGCGCCCACGCTACCTACTGGCTACTCGGACCGAAGGCGCGGCTGCTGACCGCGCGCAGCCACGTCTACGTCTTCGTCAGCCTGCGCCGGGACGGGACGCAGTTCTACGTCGTGCCAAGCCGGGTGGTGGCGAACCACGTTCGGGTCGTCCAGCGGAAGGCCAGCACGTGGTATAGCTGGATCAAGCAGGAGCGCTACCGCGACGCGTGGACCTTCTTCGCTCGAGGGTAGCGCCACTGGAGCTCTTGATCATCCAGAGTCTTTCACCGAGTTGACGGTCCGTTGACGCGTTTCTCTTATCATCTAGGCGCCAGTCTAGCGGCGGGCTTATGAAGATGGTCGCTGGCCGGACTGGCCATTCGATTTTCGTGCCTGGTCGCCGGTCGTTGACCCCGTGCGGACCCCGGCGGACCTTTCATGCGTGCCACCTTCTCTGGTATTCGTGCGCAACCTCGACCGCGGTGGCTTCGGGCGCGTTCAACTGGTTAAAGACAAGAAGAGCAATGTCACGTTCGCGCGGAAGGTCTTCGACCCGAAGCCCGAAGTGCTGGCAGGAACCACGCTTGAGAAGCTCAAGCAGCGCTTCCGGCGCGAGGTGCTGGTCCAGTCGCGCCTTTCCAGCGACCTGTTCATCCCGATCATCGCCTCGGACCTCGACGCCAACGAGCCGTGGTTCACGATGCCACTGGCCGTCCAGAACTACGACAGGAAAATCGAAGCAGACCGCGCTGCAGGCACGGTGGATGCTGCGGCCCTGGCCGACATCCTCGCCGCCTTGGAAGAACTCCATGGTCTCGGTCTGGTGCACCGCGACCTCAAGCCCAGCAACATCCTACTCCACGAAGGGCGCTGGAAGCTGTCGGACTTCGGTCTCGTCCTTCCCTTGGGGGAAGAAACAACCACCACACTCACGTCCGTCAACTCCGCATGGGGGTCGAAGCTGTACTGCGCCCCGGAGCAGCTCGTGAGCTTCCACAGTGCGACCTTCCCGGCGGACATCTACTCGTTCGGCTGCATTCTGCACGACGTGGTATCGGAAGACGACGAGGTTCATTTCCCCTACCAGCAAGCCACATGCGCGGGGCCGCTCGGGGCCATCATCGAGAAGTGTACGGAGCCCAACCCCAAGAAACGCTTTCAGGCTGTCGCCGACTTGCGCGGCGTGCTGCTCAAAGCGTTGGCGAAGAAGCGACCCGCGCCGAGCCAGAAGGCGGCAGACTGGGTTAAGAGCCTAGAGGATGTGGCCGCGTGGGACGCCGCAAAGGTCAAGGACTTGGTGCGGAGCGTCCGTCGGGCCGAGGAGGACACCGACCGAGCGAACGTTCTCGATGCGCTCGACGAAGGGAAGCTGGCCGCGCTCCACGACAAGGACGCGGATGTTTGGGAGGAGCTGGCCGGTCACTACTGCACGTGGGTGGCGACGACCGCGTTCGACTACGAGTATTGCGACGTTCTCGTGCGACGCCTGGAATGCATCTTCGATTTAGGGTCGGTGAGCGTGAAAGCGGCGGCGGCCCTCGCGGCGGCCCAATTAGCCCGCTCGCACAATCGGTGGTTCGTGATGCGGCGCCTGATGTCCATGTGCAGTCCTAGGTTGGACGAGAACGTGGCTGAGCGGATCGCTATCGAGATCGTGGCCGAGAAGGCGCAGTACGCTTTCACCGTCTGCGCGAGCCGAATCGACCGCAGTCTGGGCGATTATCACCCAGCCCTCGCCGAGGTCTTGAAAGAGTTCGAAAAGACCCACGGGAAAGCTGTGTAGGGCAGCGGGTTTGCCAGCCGCCGAGTGAAGTCGTCATTTACGGTGCCGAGGCAAAAACGCGGACTGCCCAATCGATGACGTTATCCACGCGCACCCGGTCGCACCGGTCACAGCACAGTCGCGTTCGTCGGACACGGGCCGACCGCGAGAAGATCCATTCCGCGAGCCTGACTGCCAGGGTGGGCTTCTTAGACGAGAGGGCTTCCCCGAAGTACTGGACGATCGCACTGCGAAAGCAAACTTCTCTCGAAGTCGCTGCCTTTCCCATCTGCTCGATGGCCCTGTACTTAATCGTGAGCGTTTGCGTCTTGGACTCGGCGTCGATGTCCGCCAACTCGACCGTCTTCTCGGCCATGAACCTGAGTAAGCCCTCGTCTTTCACTCCGGTGAACACAACCGCGACAGAGGGATTGCCATCTCGGCCTGCGCGGCCGAATTCCTGAAGGTAGTCTTCCACAGTTGCAGGATGCTGCCAGTGAACGACGAGCCGGACGTCCGGTAAGTCGAGTCCCATCCCGAAGGCGTTGGTGCAAATGACAACATTCGCGGGTGGCGAGATGCGCCCTGTGAATCGACCCAACAGCATGTCGCGCTCGTTGGCGGTACCGAATTTCGCATGAAAAAAGGGAAGCTCTAGCCCCAGCAAGCGAAGACCATCTTGGACCTGCCGGCCGGTCTTTACGGTAGGCACAAACAACATGGCACGACCCCCCGGCATTGCCTCGAGGAGATACTTGGTCACCCGATACCGCTCCTCGTCCTTCACATTGTCCAGCCGCGCAAGCTTGATGTTCGGCCGGTTTACCCCGGTCACCACGACGCGAGCGTTTGGTACCCCGAGCGATTCCAGAATTCGTCGCTGGCCCTCGACTCCCGCCGTGGCGGTGAACGCGAGCACCGGTGGACTGCCGAGGATCGTGCGGACCGCTCCCAGCCTGCTGTAGTTCGGGCGGAAGTCCTTGCCCCAGCGGTCGATGCAATGCGCTTCGTCGACCACCAAGTACGCAGGCCTTGATCGGGTGATCTCTTCCATTTCGGCCTGCCGTACCATGCTGGGATCGAACCTTTCCGGAGTGCAATACATGAACTTGATAGCTCCATCCCTCAGTAGCTGGTATCGGATTTCCTTCTCCTGCGGCGCGATATCACCGTTGATGAAGGTTGCCGGGACTTTCTTCATTACCAGGTCAGCCACTTGTTGGCTCATGAGCGCCTTTAGTGGCGAAATCACGAAGCCGCATCCCCGAGCCAAGAGAATTGGGACCTGAAAGCAAAGAGACTTGCCCGACCCTGTCGCGCTAACGAAAAGAAGCGATTCACCTCGGAGTGCGGCGAGAACAATCTCCAGTTGTGGAGCGCGGAAGCGTGTTACGCCGAGCAGGCGCATCGCCGCACCGAGTGATTCGTCGACACCACCCAGCTCCTTTCTGCGATCTAGCCACTTAGCAAGCCGCAACCCCCATCGCTCGATCATTCGCCGCGCGAGCGTGCCCTGCAGGTTCGGATGGTGCGCGGCGTGGCAACCGTCGCACAGAGTTATCAGGTTGGCAGGATCATCGACGCCACCGGCGGCACGGGGTATCAGATGATGAACATCAGCTTCGCCCTCGGTGCAGGCGTCGCCACAAGCCCGGCAGGTGCGCGAGTCTCGTGCGAGAACTACGGTTCGGATCGCGTGCCAATCACTGACTTGCACTTGAACCTACGGCATGAGCAAAGCATTCCCCGTCGGGATTCCAGTCGCTAGGGGTGCGGATCAATGTGAAATGAAGTGCGGCAGACCGACTACCATACCCGCGAGGTCTCGCTGCTGCTGAAAATCGAGAGGAAGAGACGTACGTGCGACGCAAGGCGAGATGGCTGGCTAACGGATCGCGCTTAAGCTGCGGCGCGCTGAAGAGAGATTCATTCCATAATGTACGCGCGCCGCCAGCTTCAAGCGCTTGTTGCGGCGAGTCACGGAATCACGGGTGTGGTCCCATCGGCTTCACTTGCCACCGCCCTGGGCGCGGCACGGCGATTCGATATCCTGCCTCACATCCGCCGACAAATTCAATCGGCGCGGTGGCACCGCTGCGATCAATGTGTTGGCGTCGTCGCGACAGGCCGCGTGGTCCCCGCGAGCCTGTTCCGCCGCGAGCAGCGGCTTGATCGCGACATGGTACAAGAATCCGATCGGTCCGGAGAAATCGTCCACGCGGACGTGGGCGTCGGCGTAGCCCCGGTAC
>DATLXS010000055.1:0-18365 GCA_035575675.1 Gemmatimonadales bacterium | reverse complement strand
TACCACCGGCGGACGCGACGGGCCATGCCACTCGGGGCCCGTCTTGCCGGCCGCGACCAGCGATTTCTGCAGTGCGTCGATCGCGTCCGCGTTCTCGCAGTGCGCCGTGACGATGATGCCGAGCTCCTTGGCCAACCGCATGGCCCCAAACAGGTCTTCATCAGAGAGGTTCAGCGCACCTTTGTAGGCCAGGAAAACTTTGAAGGATGCCACCCCGGCCTTCACGATCTCCCGGAACTGATCGCGGATGTGCGGCTCGAACCGCACCACGGACATGTGAAACGTGTAATCCACCGCGGCGAGCTTCTCGGCCTTGGATTTCCAGGTCTCGAACGCCGCGACCGGCTCGTCCGACGCACCTGGGCAGATCATTTCGATGAGCGTGGTTGTGCCGCCGGCGAGCGCCGCCTTGCTGGCGGACTCGTAATCGTCCGCGGCGTAGGTGCCCATGAAGGGCAGATAGATGTGCACGTGCGGATCGATGAATCCCGGAAAGACGTACTTGCCGCGCGCCTCGACGATCTCGGCGCCGGGCGCGACGAGCTTCGCGTCGATGTGCGGCTCGATCCGGGTGATGGTCTCGTGCTCGGCGTAGATGTCGCCCGTGAAGTCTTCCGTGGGCGTGATGATCCGCCCGTCGCGAATCAGGAGCGCCATTCTACGGGAGCTGCCTCACCATATCGTCGTAGGTCTCCGGCCGGCGGTCGCGGAAGAACTGCCACGTGCGCCGGACCTCCTCGATTATGTCGAGGTTCATCTCTGCGACGACGAGCTCGTCTTTGTCCTCGCTGCCCTGCGCCAGGAAGTTGCCGCGCGGATCCACGAAGTAACTCGAGCCGTAGAACTGCCCCACGTTCCACGGCGCTTCGACGCCGACGCGGTTGCTGCAGCCCATGAAGTAGCCGTTCGCGACGGCGTGCGCCGGCTGTTCCAGCTTCCACAGGTATTGCGACAGCCCCTTCACGGTCGCCGACGGGTTGAACACGATCTCGGCGCCGTGCAGGCCGAGCAGCCGCGCGCCCTCGGGGAAGTGCCGGTCATAACAGATGTAGACGCCAATCGTGGCGTAGCGTGTCTTGAAGACGGGATAGCCGAGGTTGCCGGGCTTGAAGAAGAACTTCTCCCAGAAGCCCGCCGTGTGCGGGATGTGATTCTTGCGGTATTTGCCGAGGTAGCTGCCGTCGGCGTCGATCACGGCCGCGGTGTTGTAGTAGACGCCCGCCATCTCGCGCTCGTAGATCGGGACGATCATCACCATCGCGTGCTTCTTGGCGAGCTGCTGCATCCGTTCGATGGTCGGCCCCGGAATCGGCTCGGCGATGTCGCACCACTTGGCGTCCTGGCTGGGACAGAAGTAGGGCCCGTTGAAGACTTCCTGCAGGCAGAGGATTTGGACGCCTTTCTTGCCCGCTTCCTCTATATAAGGAAGGTGCTTCTCCTCCATCGCCTGGCTGATCTTGGCGACGGAGGCGGTCGGGTCGTTGATCGGATTCGACATCTGGATGAGGCCGCCGACGACTTTTCTCATCACCACCTCGAGATGACGACCTTTTTGTCGGTATAAAATTCGATTGAATCCTGCCCGTGAGCTTTCAGATCCCCGAAGAATGAGCCCTTCGTCCCACCAAACGGGAAGAATGCCATGGGCGCAGCCACGCCGATGTTCACGCCGATCATGCTGACGCCGACGCGATACCGAAACTCGCGCGCCGCCTTGCCGCTCTGCGTGAAGATCGAGGTAGCGTTGGCGAATCCGGACCGCTGTACGATATCGATCCCCTCGTCGAGGGTGCTCACGTGCGTGACGGATGCGACGGGACCGAAGATCTCCTCCTTCCCGATCGTCATGTCCGGCTGCACGCCGTCGAAGACGGTGGGCCCGACGAAGTGACCGCGCGGATGTTTCTCGACCTTCGTCGCGCGGCCGTCGAGGAGAAGGGTGGCGCCGTCCTTGCGGCCCGCCTCGACGTACGACAGCACCTTCTCCTTGTGCTTCGCGGACACGACGGGGCCCATGTTCACGCCGGGCTCGAGGCCGTAGCCGAGCCGCAGATCCTTCGCCGTGCTCAGGAGCTTGTCGCGGAACGGTTCGTACGCTTTGCCGGTGGCGACGACGACGCTGCCCGCAAGACAGCGCTGGCCGGCGCACCCGAACAGCGATTCGCTGATGTTCGCCACGGCGCGATCCATGTCGGCATCGGGCATGACGATGACGTGATTCTTCGCGCCGCCGAGTGCCTGCACGCGCTTCCCGACCTTGCCGGCCTCCTGATACACGTATTTCGCGACCGGCGACGACCCGACGAACGAGATGCCGGCGATGCCGGGATGGGCGAGCAGGGCGTTGACCACATCTTTCGCGCCGTGCACCAGGTTGAGCACGCCGGGCGGGATGCCGGCCTCGTGCGCCAGCTCGATGATGCGGGTCGGCGCGAACGGCACCTGCTCGCTTGGCTTGAGAATGAACGTGTTTCCGGTCGCGATCGCGTACGGCCAGAACCAGCACGGCACCATCGCCGGGAAGTTGAACGGGGTTATGGCGGCAAACACGCCCAGCGGCTGGCGGACGTACTCGCAATCGATGCCAGCCGCGACGTCTTCCAGCGTCTTGCCCATCATCAGCGTCGGGATGCCGCAGGCGTGCTCGACGTTTTCGATGCCGCGGCGCACCGACCCACGCGCTTCGTCCAACGTCTTGCCGTTCTCGCGCGTCACCGTCGTGGCGATATCGTCGAACTGCTCTTCCATCAGGAACTTCAGCTTGAAGAGGTACCGCGCGCGGACCACCGGCGGGACTTGACGCCATTTGAGGAATGCGGCCTGCGCGGCCGCGACGGCGTGATCCACGTCGCGCCCGCCCGACAGCGGCACTCTGCCGAGCTGCTCCCCCGTGGCGGGATTCGACAGGTCGAGGTATTCGCCGGACGGAGCGACCCACTCCCCGCCGATGTAGTTGCGGAGGGTTTTCATCCCCTTAGCCTAGGGCGGCCTCGGGGCTTGTCAACCAAAGCGCCGGGCTAACCCACGAACTGGGCCTTCTCGGTCGACCCCTCCAGCGCCGTCGTCGAGCTCTGCCCTCCCATGATCACTTGTGTGATCGCGTCGAAATACCCGACGCCGACGAACTCCTGGTGTTTGACGGCGCGGTACCCCTCCGGCTCGGCGGCGAACTCGCGAGACTGCAGATCGGCGTAGGCGGCCATCCCCCGCTCCTTGTAGTCACGCGCCAGCTGGAACATGCTGAGGTTCAGGGCGTGGAAGGCCGACAGGGTGACGAACTGGAATTTGTAGCCCATCGCTGCCAGGTCGCGCTGGAAGCTCGCAACCTGCGCTTCGGACAGGTGCCGCCGCCAGTTGAAGGATGGTGAACAATTGTAAGCGAGCCGCTTGCCTGGGAACTTCGCGTGGATCGCGGCGGCGAACTCGCGCGCCTCCGCAATGTCGGGCTTCGCAGTCTCGAACCACAGCAGGTCCGCGTAGGGCGCGTAGGCGACTGCCCGCGCGATCGCGGCCTTCACCCCGTCGCGCACCCGCAGGAAGCCCTCCGTCGTCCGCTCGCCGGTGCACCAGGCGCGGTCGTACTCGTCCGCGTCGCTCGTGAGCAGCGTCGCGCTGTTGGCGTCGGTGCGGGCGATCAGGATCGTGTCAACGCCGCACACGTCCGCGGCGAGCCGCGCGGCGACGAGCTTCTGAATGAACTCGCTGGTCGGGACGAGCACCTTGCCGCCCAGGTGGCCGCATTTCTTCGCCGACGACAGCTGGTCCTCGAAGTGCACCCCGGCCGCGCCCTCGGCGATCATCATTTTCATCAGCTCGAATGCGTTCAGCACGCCACCGAACCCGGCCTCCGCGTCCGCGACGAGAGGCACGAACCAGGAGATCCCGTGGTCGTCTTTCAGGTGCGTGATCTCGTCGGCGCGCCGCAACGCGTTCTGAATGCGGCGCAGCAAAGCGGGCACGCTGTCGGCCGGGTAGAGGCTCTGGTCGGGATACATGGCCGCCGCTTCGTTGGCGTCGGCGGCGACCTGCCACCCGCTCACGTACACCGCCTGAAGTCCCGCCGCGACTTCCTGGATCGCCTGATTGCCGGTGACGGCTGAGAGCGCCGCCACGTACGGCTCGTCGTGCAGCAGCGCCCATAGCCGCTGTGCGCCGTGAGCCGCAAGCGTGTACTCGACGGGGAGGGTGCCGCGCAGCCGCTCTACGTCGGCCGCGCCGTAGGGGCGCGTGATACCCGCCCACCGTTCGTCCGTCGCCCAGCTGCGCTCGAGGTCAGTCGAGGTACTCATACGCCACCCCCGTCAGGAATTCTGGTAGTTCCGGCGCCATCGAAATCCGCCGGAACAGGTCGGCGGCGAGGGCGAACATCCCGCCCTCGAACCGTTGCATCTCGCTGACGATGGTCTGCTCGACCAGCGCCTTCGTCACAGGCCGTCCATCGGCGAGGGTCGCGCCGTGGTGGAGCCACTGCCACACCTGCGACCGTGAGATTTCGGCGGTCGCCGCATCTTCCATCAGACTGTAGATCGGGACGCAGCCGAGGCCTCGGAGCCAGCTCTCGAGATACTGGATGCCGACGTCCACGTTCGTGCGCAGTCCGGCCTCTGTGATGTCGCCTTCAGGTACCGTGAGCAAGTCCGATGCCGCCACGCGCACATCCTCGCGGGTCACGTGCAGCTGATTGGGGCCCGGCATCGAGGCGTCGAATACTTGCGTCGCGACGGGCACGAGCCCCGGATGCGCCACCCACGTGCCGTCGTGGCCGGCGCGCACCTCGCGCAGCTTGTCCTGCCGAACCTTTTCCAGCGCGGCGTCGTTCGCGGCGGCGTCGTGCTTGATCGGGATTTGCGCCGCCATGCCGCCCATCGCGTGGGCGCGCCGGCGGTGACAAGTCTGAATCAGGAGATCGACGTAGGATTTGAGGAAGTGACGGTCCATCGTCACCCGGGCCCGGTCGGGGAGCACGAAATCCGACCGATCCCGGAACTTCTTGATGAAGCTGAAGATGTAATCCCAGCGCCCGCAGTTCAGGCCGGCGGAGTGGTCCTTCAACTCGTACAGAATCTCGTCCATCTCGAACGCGGCGAGGATCGTTTCGATCAAGACCGTCGCGCGGATTGTGCCGCGGGGGATGCCAAGCTCGTCCTGCGCGAGGTTGAACACGTCGTTCCAGAGGCGCGCCTCGAGGTGGCTTTCGAGCTTGGGCAGATAGAAGTAGGGACCGGAGCCCTTCGCGATCAGGGCGGCCGCATTGTGAAAGAAGAAAAGCCCGAAGTCGAACAGGGCGGCCGATATCGCGCGACCGTCCACCCTCACGTGCTTCTCGTCGAGATGCCAGCCGCGCGGTCGCACCATCAGGGTTGCGGGATTAGGGGCCAGGGCATAGCGCTTCCCCTCCGGGCTGCTGAAGCTGATGGTCCCGCGCACGGCGTCCCGCAGGTTGAGCTGGCCCTCGAGATTGTTGCGCCAGGTCGGCGCGTTCGAGTCCTCGAAGTCGGCCATGTAGACCCGCGCGCCCGAATTAAGCGCATTGATGATCATCTTGCGGTCTACAGGGCCCGTGATCTCGACTCGGCGGTCGGTCAGGTCGGCGGGGATCGGCGCGACGGTCCAAGCTGCGCTCCGAATGTGCCGTGTTTCGGGGAGGAAATCGGGAAGCTCACCGGCCGCAATGCGGCGCTGGCGCTCGACGCGCCGTGCGAGGAGCTCCTGGCGGCGCGGCTCGAAGGCCCGGGCGAGTGTGGTGAGGAAGCGGTGCGCGTCCGCCGTTAAGATTTCGGCAAAACCCGGCTCGGGCGCGCTCATGGTCGAGGCAGTCATGCCTCAAATCTAGCGGGGGTGGTGGGGGAGGTCCGCAGCGGCTGTGCACAACCGCCGCGGCAGCCGGCGCGAATCCAGCAACGACCTGGCTCCGCCTTTGCCGGCCTTTCCCCCCGAGTCCTCGTACTGCGTCCGCCCACAGGTCATTGCAACCCTCGTGCCATGCGACGGGCCGGGGAGAGCCACTGCACGACCGCTATTCTGTGGCATTATTACCGCACATGTGCCCGCCTCCCGCTCAGCCCGCGGCCGTCGGCCGTTCCGTTCCCCGTCGCGAGGGTGGCGACAAGGTGACGGGGCGCGCCCGCTACACCGATGACTTCGTCGTAGCGGGGGCGTGGTACGGTCGCACCATCCGGTCGACGATTGCCCATGGCAGAGTCCGCTCGATTGCCCTGGATCCCGCATTCGATTGGTCACGCGTCGTCGTCGTGACGGCCGACGACATTCCGGGTGACAACGTCGTCCAGCTCATCCGGGACGACCAGCCCGTCCTGGCGCCGCTCGGCGGCGAAATCAGACATAGGGAAGAGCCGATTTTGCTGCTCGCAGCTGCCGATCGCGCGACGCTCGAGGACGCGGCCGGCCACATTCGCATCCAGTATGAGGTCGCCGAGCCCATATATGCGCTCGAGCAGGCGACCGAGGTCTTCAGCACGGTCGAAATCAGGAAAGGCGAGGTGTTGGAGGATCTGAAGGGTGGGGAGGATGTGGAGGTGGTGGAGCGTACGTTCCGGGTGGGTTTGCAGGAACAGCTATACATCGAGCCCCAAGGCGCCATCGCGATCCCCGAAGCGAACGGCGCGATCAGGATCATCGGATCCCTGCAGTGTCCCTATTACGTCCATCGCGCGCTCAAACGAGCGTTGAAGCTCTCCGATCAGGAGGCCGTGGTCGTTCAGGCAGAGACGGGCGGTGGGTTCGGAGGGAAAGAGGAGTATCCATCCATTGTCGCGGTGCATGCCGCGCTCCTCGCCCGCAAGGCGGGGCGACCGGTGCGCCTGGTGTACGACCGCCACGAGGACCTCGCGGCGACGACCAAACGCCATCCCGGAGTCATCCGACACCGGACGGCAGTCCACAAGGATGGAACACTGCTGTCGCAGGATATCGAGATCGTGCTGGATGGCGGAGCCTACTGTACCCTGACGCCCGTGGTTTTGTCGCGCGCGGCGATCCACGCCGCGGGTGCCTATTCCTGTCCCAACGTGCGGATACGCGCGCGCGCGGTCGCGACGAACACACCGCCGAACGGCGCGTTCCGTGGCTTCGGGGCGCCGCAATCGCTCTTCGCCGCCGAGCTCATGGTGGAGCACGTGGCGGCACGGTTGCACGTTCCAAGCGTCGAGTTGCGAAGAAAATGGATGCTGAGAGTCGGTGATACCACCGCGACTGGTCAGAAGCTCACCGAGAGCGTGGGCAGCGAATTGGTGCTCGATGCGGCATTGAAGGCCGCCGAGACCGTCCGGCCGTCAGACCGTCCGACCGTCCGCCGCGGCCGTGGCCTCTCGCTCGTCTTCCATGGCTCAGGATTCACGGGCAGCGGGGAGAAGAAGCTTCAGGGTACGATTGGCTTTGAAGCGCTGGCAGACGGGACGTTTCGCATTCTCACTGCGTCGACGGAGATCGGCCAAGGCACCAAGACCATTTTTTGTCAGCTTGCCGCTGACGCGCTTGGGGTGCCGCTCGAGCGTGTCAGCCTCGCGCCCCAAGACACGTCGCTCGTTCCCGACTCTGGCCCGACGGTTGCCTCGCGCACGGCGATGATCGTGGGACGGCTGGTGCAGGAAGCCGCCGCTGAGATCAAGGAACGGCTCACGCGGGAGAAGGCGCCGCTCCGGATCGAGAAGTCCTACATCCAGCCCGATACGGTTCATTGGGACGAGACCACATATCGCGGCGATGCGTACCCCGTGTACGCCTGGGCATGCACGATTGTCGACGTTGAGGTGGACATGACGACGGGCGCGGTGCGCGTCAGCGATCTTGTGACCGCCGTCGATTGCGGCAAGGCCCTCCATCCGGTGATGGCCGAGGGGCAAATCGAGGGCGGCTGCTTGCAGGCGGTGGGGTGGGCGACGATCGAAGAGATCAAGATGAAAGACGGCGGCTATCAGAACGATCGCCTGGCGACGTACCTGATTCCCACCGCGCTCGACGCCCCCCGCATCCGCACCATCCTGGTCGAGAACCCGTATTCGCGCGGTCCGTTCGGGGCGAAGGGGATCGGCGAGCTGCCGATGGATGGACCGGCGCCGGCCATCATCGCCGCAATCCACGACGCCACGGGCGTGTGGCTCGACGAAATCCCTGCCACTCCGGAGAAGGTGCTCGCGGCATGCGCTTCACGCTAAACGGAAGAGCGGTTTCGCTCGACGTCGGCGGTACACGCCGTTTGCTTGACGTAGTGCGAGAGGACCTCCACCTCACGGGCACGAAAGAAGGGTGCGGCGAAGGGGAGTGCGGTGCCTGCTCGGTGTTGATCGATGGTCAGGTCGTGGACAGTTGCCTGATAGCCGTCGGCCAGGTTGAGGGGCGCACGGTCACCACGGTCGAGGGGCTCGCTGATGGCGGACGGCTGACGGCGCTGCAGCAGGCGTTCATCGAGCAGGGCGCGGCACAATGCGGGATCTGCACGCCGGGCATGCTGCTCGCCGCTCACGCGCTGCTGCAGCAGTCCGAACATCTCACCGCGGACGATGTGCGTGAAGGGCTCGCAGGGAATCTGTGCCGCTGTACAGGTTATACGAAGATCATTGACGCGGTGGTGGCATGCGCGAAGTGAAATTCATCCGCCCGACGAGCCTCGCGGATGCCGTGCAGATGTATCGCGCGACCCCAGGATGCCGTCTCCTCGCCGGCGGCACCGATTTGATGGTGATGCTGCACGCGCGCACGCTGCGCCCAGCGCCGCAGGCGGTGCTCGATTTGTGGTCGCTCGCGGAGCTGAAGGGGGTGCGGCGCGTGCAGGACGTGGTGGAGATCGGTGCCGCCGAGTCATACACGGGGATCATTGCGTCCCGCGACGTGCAGCAAGAGCTCCCCGCGCTCGCCGCGGCCGCCCGCACCATCGGAGCGGCGCAAATCCAGAACCGCGGCACGCTCGGCGGCAACCTCGCGAACGCGTCGCCGGCGGGGGACACGCTGCCCGTGCTGCTCGCCTACGACGCCGTCGTCGTGACCGATCGGCGCGCGATTCCGATCGACACCTTCTTCACCGGCTATCGCCAGACCGCGCTCGAGTCGGACGAGCTGATCACCGCCGTGCGCTTTCCACTGGGCCGGCAGGTCGCGTTCCGCAAAGTCGGCACGCGCGCGGCGCAGGCGATTGCGAAGATCGTGATGGCGGTGAGCCGGCAGCCCGCGCGCATCGCGATCGGGTCGGTCGCCGAGGTGCCGCTGCGGGCGCGTCGCGCCGAGGCGGCGCTGGAACGTGAGGATGTCGACGGGGCCGTTGCCGCCGTCGCTGACGATATCCGCCCCATCGACGATGTCCGTTCCACCGCGGACTATCGACGCGCGGTGACTCGGAACGTGCTTCGCGAATTGCTCGGTGCATTCGCGCGTCGCTGAGTTGGTCAGGATGCTCGGCATGCGTCCGCACCCCGAGGGTGGGCACTACGCGGAGGTGTTTCGTTCGGCGCATCGCGTCCAGGTGCTCGGCCGGAACGTCGAGCGCGCCGCGCTCACGACGATCTACTTCCTGCTGGCGGCCGGCGAGTTCAGCCGCTGGCATCGCGTGTTGTCGGACGAGGTCTGGCATTATCACGAGGGCGATGCCATCGAGCTGCTCCTGTTCGATGACCGCGGCCTGCGCCGGTTGCAGCTCGGACCGGTGGACCGTGAAACGCGCCCCTCGATTGTAGTGCCCGCGGGAACGTGGCAGGCCGCGAGAACGACAGGTGCCTACACGTTGGTCGGATGCACGGTAGGGCCGGGGTTCGAATTCGCGGATTTCTCGCTGCTCGCGGACGCGCCCGACGCCGCGTCGCGCTTTCGCGCCCGGCACCCCGATCTGGCCGACCTGATCTGACGGACGGCGTTTCTACGCCGGTAACTGCGGCGCGGGTTCATCACCCGGGTGTTGCACGCGTTCTATTGCGCATTTCCGAACCGACGCCCTGACCAGCTGGTCGGGTCACGCAACCGGCCACAACTCCCGAAATTGGCGCGTCAACGCGTGTGCATCGAGCGCGGCGGGCCGCCGAACACGGACGTCGCACCGCCGCAACATCGCATTTCCGCTCGGCACACCGCTTGCGAGAGCCGCGTCACGCTGGCGTCACGCGCGTGCATCGTGTGCGTCACCAACAAACGCTGACAACGATCGCGCGGGGCGCGGGTCGGAAAACCGCCAACGCGAGAACACATCATGTCGAGCTACACCGGTCGGGTCGTGCAGCTCGCGCTCCAGATTGGCGCGTCGCTCGTCCTCGCCGTACCGGCTGGCGCGCAGACATCCCCGGCGACGATCACCGTGCCGCGCCTACCGCGCGCCCCCGCCTTGGAGTATTTCGCAGGGCAGGACGGGCACGCGACCGACAGCAGCCTCGCCGCGGAACGGGCTGCGGCCTGGCTCGGCGTCGCGGTGAGCGACTTCCGTCAGCGCGAGCCCGGCGACGGCACACCCGTCAGCCAGGCGACCACGGCCTATCTCTCGTACGACGACGCGAACCTGTACGTCGTGTTCGTGTGCCGGGACGATCCCACCAAGGTGCGCGGCAGCGTCGCGCGCCGCGAGGAGATCGCGGCCGACGACCAGGTGGTCCTCTACCTCGACACATTCCGGGACCGCGAGCGCGCGTATTTCTTCATGGCCAATCCGCTCGGCGTGCAGCTCGACGGCGTCCGGACCGAGGGCCAAGACGATGACCTGAGCTGGGACGCGGTGTGGCAGAGCGACGGCCGGCTCACGCAGGACGGGTACGTGGTGCGCATGACGATTCCGTTCCGGAGCCTGCGGTTTCCGCGCGCGCCCGTGCAAAGCTGGGGCGTCGCCCTCGGCCGGGTGATCCGCCGCGGCAACGAAGAGGCGTACTGGCCCTTCATTACCAAGCGCGTGAAAGGGTTCGTGGCGCAGTTCACCGAGCTGCAGGGCCTGGAGAGCATCTCTCCGCCGCGCAACGTCCAGGTCAATCCGTACGGCACGCTGGCGCGGGCGCGCGTCCTCGACAAGGACGCGGCGGCCCTGGTCACCGAAGGCGATCAGCGGGGCGGGCTCGACGCCAAGATCGTCCTGCGAGATGCCCTCACCCTCGACGGGACCGTCAACCCCGACTTCAGCCAGGTCGAGACCGACGATCCCCAGGTCACCATCAATCAGCGCTTCGAAGTGTTCTTCCCCGAGAAACGTCCCTTCTTCATCGAGAACGCCGGCTACTTCCAGACGCCGGTCAACCTCTTCTTCTCGCGGCGCATCGTGGACCCCGGCGGCGGCGTGCGGCTGACGGGAAAGGCCGGCCGCTGGTCCCTCGGCGCCATCGCGATCAACGACCGGGAGCCGGGCCGCGTGCCGGCGCCGGATCCGCTCGCGGGAAGTCGCGCCAGCGTCGGCGCGTTCCGCGTGCAGCATGAGCTGGGTGACGAATCGACTATCGGCGCGCTCGTCACCGACCGCGAGTTGGAAGGCAACTACGCGCGAGTGGTCTCCCTCGATACGCGCTTGAAGCTCGGTCACACCTGGGCGGCGACGGGGCAGGTGATGCGCAGCGACATCCGGGAGGACACGACGGCGAGTGCCGGGAGTGGGGTCTTGATCGACCTGGAGCGCGACGGCCGGAACCTCGACTACTCGGGCACCTTCCTGGCTCTGGACCCCACCTTTGCCGCACCGGTCGGGTTCGTGGAGCGGACCGGCATCCGGCAGACGGAGCACAAGTGGAAGTACCGCGTCCGACCGCGCGGCGCAGCGGTGCTGAGCTACGGTCCGGAAGTGAAGATCTTCTACGTGTGGGCCCCCGACGGCCGGCAGCTCGACCGGGAGTTCAAAGCCCAATTCCTGGTGGAGCTGGTTGGCCAGACGGAGCTCAGCGTGAAGCGAACCGAGCTGTTCGAGCGATTCGAGAACGCGCCGTTCCGCCCGTACAAGACCGAGGCCTCGTTGTCGACCGAGTGGCTCAAGTGGCTCGCGCTCGCCGCCACCTACGGGTGGGGCGGCGACGTGAACCACGACCCCGCGTCGGGTCTTGCGCCGTTTCTCGGGCGCGCAACCGAAGCCGACCTGCAGCTCACGGTGCGGCCCACGCCCGGACTTCGTGTGGACCAGGCGGCGATCGAGAGCCGGCTCGACACCTGGTCGGGCGCGCGCGTCTTCACCGAGCGGCAATTCCGGACCAAGGTCACCTACCAGTTCAGCCGCTGCTTGTCGCTTCGGGCGATCGTGGACTACAAAGCGGCGTTCGGCGACACGACCCTCGCGGACATCGAGGACAAGCGGAAGTGGGGGGCCGATCTGCTCCTCACCTACCTGGTGAACCCGGGGACGGCGTTCTACGTCGGCTACACCGATCGCTATGAGAACCTGGCGATCGGCCCGGGATCGCCGCCGTCCCTGTTCCGCAGCCGCTCGCCCGACATGTCGGTGGGGCGCCAGGTGTTTGTGAAACTGAGCTACCTCTGGCGCTTCTGAGCGGCGGCGCCGTGCCCGAGCCCGGGCGTCGGAGGAACGGGGGGCCGGACCCGTCGCCCGACGAGGGCGACGTGCCCAGGATCGTGGAAACACTCCAGCTCGCGCTTCGCGCCCTGTCCGCTTCGTCGGCCACGCCCGAGGAGCTTGACGAGATCCGGAGGCTGCTCGACGGGGTGCGCGCGTCGCCGGCGGTGCGCCCGCCACGGTCACACCTGCCGCCGCTCTCCGAACGTGAGCCCCCGCTCCCGCGGATCGCCACGTACTCACAAGGGATGCACGGGTTCGGACACATTCGCCGCAACGCCACCATCGCGCACGCGTTGCGCGGCGCGGGCACACAGGCGGTGATCCTCATGATTGCCGAAGCGTGGCAAGCCGGCGCCATCCCGATGCCGGAAGGCGTGGACTGCGTCACGCTCCCGGGCCTGCGCAAGGACGCCGATGGCGCCTTAAACGCCCGTTTCCTGGACGTCTCCGACGAGGAGTTGATCAAGCTGCGGAGCAAGGTGATTCGGAAAGCGATCAAGACCTTCCAGCCCGACGTGTTTCTGGTGGACTACCTGCCGCTCGGCGCCGGGCGAGAGCTCGTCCGGACGCTCGAACATGTCCGCAAGCACGGGCGGACGCGCTGTGTGCTGGGACTGCGCGAAGTGCTGCAGGATCCTGAGACGGTGCGCCGCACCTGGTCCACCGACGGCACGCTGGACGCCATGCGGGACTACTACGATGCCATCTGGATCTACGGAGACCCCACCGTCTTCGATCCGGTTCGCGAGTACGGCGTGTTCGACGGCGTGGCGAGCAAGGTGCGATACACGGGATACCTCGACCAGCGTCCCCGCCTCGAGTTCGCTGGGGCTCAAGCTGCTCAGGTTCTGACGAACCTGCCGCCGGGCAGGCTCGCGCTCTGTGTGGTAGGCGGCGGCGTGGACGGTCACTCCCTCGCTGAGGCATTCGTCGCCGCCGACTTGCCGCCCGACACCACGGGCCTCGTGGTCACTGGTCCCTACATGCCGCCGGAGCAGCGACAGCGCCTGCTGGACATTGCCCGGCACCATCCGCGCTGCGACGTGGTCGAGTTCGTCCCCGATCCGGTGCCGCTCATCGATCGGGCCGACCGGATCATCGCCATGGGTGGGTACAACACCATCTGCGAGGTGCTGTCGTTCGAGAAGCACGCGCTGATCGTGCCGCGCGTGCACCCCGAGCCCGAGCAATGGATTCGCGCGGAGCGCCTGCGGGACCTGGGCCTGGTGGACGTGCTGCATCCCAACGACCTGACTCCGCGGGCGCTGAGCGAGTGGTTGGCCCGCGATCTCGGCGCGCCACCGGCCAGCCGCAGCCGGGTCGACGTCGGCGGGCTCACCCGCATCCCGCGTCTGCTCGCGGAACTGCTGGGTGTCCCGCTCGGCGCGACGGTGGTGAAATGACGGCGGCCGCCGTCCCAACGGTCCGGAGCCGCACGCTCCTGATGTACGCCCAGGATCACAGGGGTCTCGGGCACATCAATCGGACGCTGATCATTGCCCGGCAATTGCTGCCGGCGCATCCGAACGCGGTGGCGTACATCGCCACCGAGTCGCCCATCGCCAGCAACTTCACCCTGCCCGAGCGGTGCGATTACATCAAGCTGCCGGGCCGCATCGTTCCTGCAGCGATGCAGCAGACCGAGGCGGACGAAGCGGTCTCGCGGGAGCGCTTCGCGCGGATTCGCGGCTCGATCCTGCGGGAGGCGGCCCTCGGCCTCACCCCCGACGTCGTGCTGGTGGATCACGAGCCGCTGGGCAAAGCGGGTGAGTTCCGTGACGGGTTGTACGCCCTCAAAGCCCGGCACCCGGACACCCGATTCGTCTTCGGCCTCCGCGACATCATGGACGATCCGGCCGGGATCCGTGCACTCTGGCGGGACCAGGGCGTCTACCAGGCGTTCGAGGATCTGTACGATGGCATCGCCGTCTACGGCTCCCCTGTCCTGTACGACGTCGCCGACGCCTACGCCATTCCGGCGTCTGTTCGTGGCAAGCTGCACTATTGCGGGCCGATCGTGCGTGATCCGCCGGCCGTCGATCCGGGAGGGTTGCGGCGGCGTCACGGGCTCCCGGCGGGGGGACGCCTTCTCGTCGCTACGGTCGGCAGCGGCAGTGACGGGTACCCGGTGCTGGACGCGGTGTTGGCGGCCCTCGGGCACCTGCGAGAGGACCTCCACGCGATTCTCGTGACGGGACCCTATATGCCGGCCGACCAGCGGGCGAATCTGCAGGCGCGCGCCACCGCCTCGTGGCGGGTTGTGCCGCAGGCCGACAACCTCGAGCTCATGGCCGCGGCCGACGTCGTCGTTGGCATGGGGGGCTACAACAGCGTGTACGAGGCCCTGCGTGTGGCCCGTCCGCTGGTCATCGTGCCGCGGGCGACGCACAAAGTCGAGCAGCGGATCCGGGCCGAGGCGGTAGCCGCCCACGGCCTGGCTCGCTGGGTTGCGCCCGCGACGCTGAACGAGGCGACCCTCGCTGCCGCGCTCAAGTGGGCGCTGGGGCAGGACCGGGGCGCGCACGCGCGGGGGGTGCGTGAGGTCATCCCGTCGTTCGACGGGGCCGCCCGGCTCACCGCATACCTTTCCCGCTGGCTCGGCGGCGACTGATGCGCATCCGCTTCAAACCCACGCCGGCGCAACGCGCCGCGGTGCGCGCCCAGTTGGCGCGTCTCGAGCAGCCGGGGGGGGGGCCGGCGCTCGAGATGCTCGGGCCTATGCTGCCGGCGGACTTCCGGCCGACCGGCGCGGCCTGCACGCTGCAAAGCGCGCATGCCGACCGCTTCGTGATCCGCGTCCTCGTGCGCTCACGCACCGGGCAGGAGCGCGCCTACGCCGTGAAGGTGTATGCGGATGACTTCGGGCAGCAGGTGTGGGCGCACGCCCAGGCGCTGGCGCTGCGGCTGCGGCCGGACCCCGACGGGCCGTGCCTGCCTACGCGGTACATCTCGAGCGAGCGCTCGCTGGTATTCCCATGGGTGGATGGGACGTTTTTGTCCGAGATTGTTGACGATCGGAAGCTGGAGCTCCTGCGCCGGGCGGCCCGGCTGGCCGCGAACCTGCACCGCCTGCCTGTCGTTCCGGAGCCACCCACGACAGCCCAGATGTTCGTCGCCGAGGCGGAGGGGCGGTGCGACCGGCTCCGGCGCCGCTGGCCCGAGACGGCCGCGCTCATCGATCCGCTCGTGGTGGCGATCCAGGACGCCGCAGCCCTTCTCGATCCGGCCGAGCCCGCCCCGGTCCATGGCGACCTGGCGGCGGGTCAGTTCCTCTGGACGGGCGATCGCCTTGTCTTGCTCGATCTGGATATGTTCGGCTACGCCGACCCGGCGTACGACACCGGCCATTTTCTGGCGCAGCTCGAGCGACGCTGCCTGTGGGATCGCACGCTCCCGGCGCACGCGGACGACTGGCTCGCCTGCTTTCGGGACGCCTACCTGAGCGCGATGCCCCAGGTATCCCCACGCAACGTGTCGTTTTACCAGGGCCTCACGCTCGTGCGCAAGATCTACACGATCTATCGCAAGCAGACCGCCGACCGCGCGCGGCTCGCGCCTCAGCTCGCCGCCCGGGCGCGGGCGGCACTCGAGGACGTGGTGCCCTCGGGACAACCACGATGAACGCGCCGCCCACCACAGTAAGTGCTGCGGACATCGGCCTCGCCCTGGCTGCGGCGCTCCGCGCGGTTCACGGCGCCGACGGGACGGTCGAGACCTGGAGTGCGCACCCCCTCTCCAAGCGCGGGAAACACCGCGTGGTGCGGTACGACGTCCAGGCCCGAGCGGCCGGTGGCGCTGAGGTACACTACCAGTGGGTGGGGAAATTCTACGAGCGCGACGAGGACGCCTGCGGGGTCGCCACGACTCTACGAGAGCTGACCGCCTCGGGTTGGGGCGCCCGAGGCGGTTTCGTGGTTCCGAGCGTGCTCGCCTATCACGCCGCGCAGCACCTGCTGCTCCTGAGCCACGAGGCGGGCGAGTCGGTCGTCAAGGCGATCGCGGCCGATGGCGCTCCCGTGCTGGCCGCGATCGGACGCGCGCTGGCCGTTCTGCATGTCGCGCCCGTTATGCCGGCGACGGTAACGGCTCCTGCTGCCGTGCTCGCCGACCTGCAACGAAGGATCCTGGAGCTGTGCGGCCGGTTTCCCGCGGAGGCCGCGTCGTTGCAGCGCTGGCGCGTCCGGCTCGAGCGCGAGGCCGCGCCGCCGCCGCCCACCTCCTCGTTTCTGCACGGCGACCTGGGGCTGGTGCAGCTCCGGTGGCAAGCCGGCACCATCGTCTTCCTCGACTTCGACGATTGCACGCTCGGTGATCCGGCTCTGGACCTCGGCAATCTGCTGACCCAGCTGCGTCGGCTCACCCTGCGCAAGCCGGGGAAGCTGCCGGACTTCGACACGGCGCGCACGACGATCCTCGACGCCTACCAGTGCTCCTCCCCCAGCGATCCCGGCTTGGCGAAGCGCGTCGCGTGGTACGAGCAGGTCGCGCTCGCGCGGAAGATCCACTCTCTGACCTTCGACCAGACTCGCCATCCGGAGGCCGAGGCGATCCGAGCGCGGCAGGGCGAAGCGATCCACCTGCTGGCGAGCGTGCTCTGACCATGCGACGCGGGAAACGCACGCGGTTTCGCCAGATCTTCTGGGCCCACCTGCGCCAGGTCAGAGGGCGTCTGCTCTGGGCCGCCGTGTGTACCGTGGGTGTGGCGGCCACCGAGCTCCTGAAGCCGTGGCCCCTCAAGATCATCATCGATCACGGGATCCTGCAGAAGCCAGTGCCGCATCTCTTGCCCTTTGTCCGGGATCTTCTACCGAGCGGCCAAGTCCCCCTGCTCGTGGTAGCGTCCTGCGCGATCGTGGTGATCGCGGTAGGTGGCGGGCTATTCTCGTATGTCCAGATCTTCATCACCTCGTCCATCGGCTACACCACGGTGTACGCTCTCCGCCGGGAGTTGTTCGCGCATTTGCAACGACTGTCGCTGTCCTTCCATAACCAAGCGCGGTCGGGGGACCTGCTGACCAGAATCGGGGCGGACACGAATACCCTCAAAGACGTGTTCGCGGACTCGATCCTCAAATTCTCCGCACAGTTGCTGACCGTGATCGGGATGTTCGCGATCATGTTCGCCATGAACTGGAAGATCGGCTTGATCGCCCTGGGGACGCTCCCGTTTCTGGGTTACAGCCTGCTGCATCTCTATCGCAAGACGAAGGCCTCCGCCAAGAAGCAGAAGCGGCAGGAGGGTCAGGTGGCGTCACGCATGAGCGAGGTCCTGTCGGCGATACCGCTCGTGCAGGCCTTCGCCCGAGAGAAACACGAGGAAGAGCGGTTCGACGCGGTAACGGGCGAGACGCTGCGGGAAAGCATCCGCGTTGCCCGCTTGGAGGCTGCGGCAACACGGTCATCGGAAATCATCACCGCGCTGGGGACCGCGGCGGCGGTGCTGTTCGGGGCGCTGCAGGTCGTGAACGGCAGGATGCTGCCCGGCGAGCTTGTGCTCGTCGTCGCGTACCTCACCAACATGTACAAGCCGCTCAAGAGTCTGGCCAAGCTCTCGACCGACTTCTCCAAGGCCATGGCCAGCGCGGACCGGCTGTCCGAAGTCCTGGACATCGAGCCCGAGATCCAGGATCGCCCCGATGCCATCGAGGCGGCAGCGTTCCGCGGAGAGATTGTCTTCCGGAACGTGTCCTTCGATTACGGCGACGGCCGGGACGTGCTGCGGAATGTCTCGTTTGTGGTGTCGCCGGGCCAGCGGCTGGCCCTGGTGGGTGCGTCGGGGGCGGGGAAGTCCACCATCGTCAGCCTGATCTTGCGTCTCTACGAAGCGCACGAGGGGGTCATTCTCATCGACGGGGTCGACATCCGGCACTATCGGCGGGAGTCCCTGCGC
>DATLXS010000054.1:0-7525 GCA_035575675.1 Gemmatimonadales bacterium | reverse complement strand
CACCGGATTCCCGCGCGAGCGCGTGATCGGCATGGCCGGCGTGCTCGATACCGCGCGCTACCGGTCGTTTCTGGCCGAGGCGCTCGGTGTGTCCGTCCGGGACATCCAGGCGATGGTCCTCGGCGGCCACGGCGACACGATGGTTCCCCTGATCTCCTACACGACCGTCTCCGGCATCCCCGTCACGCAGCTCCTCGACAAGGCCAACCTCGACAAGATCGTGGATCGGACGCGGAATGGCGGAGCCGAGATTGTTGCTTTCCTGAAGACTGGATCAGCCTACTACGCACCTTCGTCGGCCGTCGTGCAGATGGTCGAGTCGATCGCGCTCGATCAGAAGCGGCTGCTGCCGTGCGCCGCCTGGCTCGAGGGCGAGTACGGATTGTCGGGGATGTACTGCGGCGTGCCATGCAAACTCGGGAGCAAGGGCCTCGACCAGATCATCGAGGTCGAGCTGACATCGGACGAGAAGGCCGCATTGAAGAAGTCAGCCGACGGAGTGAAACAGACGATGGCGGCGGTCACGCTATGACGACATCGGTTCGCGACCTGCAGGAGCGAGGGCTGGGCGCCACGCTGCGCCGCGACGCCTGGTGGATCGCGCCCGCACTCACGGCGCTGGTCCTCGGCAGCTTCGGCATCTACGCGACCTGGGCGGCGTGGGTCAACCGCTACTACGAATGGGGACCCTACCTCTCGCCGTTCTACTCGCCGCTGATCCAGACGACGTGGTGGCCGCTCTCTCCCGCATTCCTGATCCTGGTTTTTCCCGGCGCCTTTCGCGCCACCTGCTACTACTATCGCAAGGCCTACTACCGCGCCTTCTTCCTCGACCCGGTCGCCTGCGCCGTCGGCGAGCCGCGCCACGGGTACAAGGGTGAGACCAGGTTTCCGTTCATTCTTCAGAACCTGCACCGCTATGCCATGTACGCGGCGGTGGTCTTCATCTTCATTCTCTCCTACGACGTCTTCCTCGCCATGCGCTGGCCGGTCAACGGCGTCCTCGCGAACGGCACGATGGCCGCGGGGCCGCGCGAGTTTGGAGTGGGCATCGGCACACTCGTCATGGCCGTCAACGTGATTCTGCTGTCCTGTTACACGTTCGGCTGTCACTCCGTCCGACACTTGATCGGCGGGCAGGTCGACTGCTTCTCGTGTGCGCGGGGCGGCAAGGCGCGCTTCCAGGCGTGGCGCGGCGTGAGCGCGCTCAACCGCCACCACATGCTCTTCGCCTGGTGCTCGCTGTTCTCGGTCGCGCTCACGGACGTCTACATCCGCCTCTGTGCGATGGGCGTCATCCACGACGTGCGGCTGGTCTGATGGCGGCGTCCGACCTCAAGAGTCACACCTACGACGTCGTCGTGATCGGCGCCGGCGGCGCCGGTCTCCGCGCGGCGATCGAAGCGAGCGCCCAGAAAGCCAAAGTCGCGCTCGTCTGCAAGTCGCTGCTCGGCAAAGCCCATACCGTCATGGCCGAGGGCGGCGCCGCCGCCGCGCTTGGCAACGTGTTCAGCGAGGACAATTGGCGCGTGCATTTCCGCGACACGATGCGCGGCGGCAAGATGCACAACAACTGGCGCATGGCGCAGATTCACGCCCAGGAAGCGCCCGACCGCATCAACGAGCTCGAGGCCTGGGGCGCGCTGTTCGACCGCACGCCCGACGGCCGCATCAACCAACGGCCCTTCGGCGGCCACACCTACAGCCGCCTGGCGCATGTCGGCGACCGCACCGGCCTCGAGATGATCCGCGTCCTCCAGGACAAAGGCGTCCACTCCGGCATCGACGTGCATATGGAATGCACGATCGTCAAGCTGTTTGTGGTGGGGGGGAAGATCGCCGGCGCGCTCGGATACTTCCGCGAGACCGGCCGCTTCGTGCTGTTCAAAACCGGCGCGATCGTGATCGCCACGGGTGGCATCGGCAAGGCCTGGCAAATCACCAGCAACTCGTGGGAGTACACGGGGGACGGGCACGCGCTGGCGTATGAGGCCGGCGCCGAACTCATCGACATGGAGTTCGTGCAGTTCCACCCCACCGGGATGGTCTGGCCGCCGAGTGTACGCGGCATTTTGGTGACCGAAGGTGTCCGCGGGGAAGGCGGCGTCCTGAAGAACTCGGGCGGCGAGCGGTTCATGTTCCGCTACATGCCCGACATGTTCAAAGGCGACTACGCCGAGACCGAAGCGGAGTCCGACGCCTGGGTGAAGGGCGATCGCAAGAAGAACCGCCGCCCGCCCGAGCTGCTGACGCGTGATGTCGTCGCCAAAGCCATTACGAAAGAAATCGCGGAAGGGCGGGGGACCGAGCACGGCGGCGTGTTGCTCGACATCGCCTCGAAGCAGAGCCCCGACTACATCAAGCAGAAGCTCCCGAGCATGTATCACCAGTTCAAAGAGCTGGCGCAGGTGGACATCACCAGGGACCCGATGGAGATCGGGCCCACGACCCATTACATGATGGGCGGCGTCAAGGTCGACGCCGAGACGCAGGAGTCGACGGTGCCCGGCCTCTACGCCGCGGGCGAAGTCGGCGGCGGCATGCACGGCGCCAACCGCCTCGGCGGCAACTCGCTCAGCGACTTGCTCGTCTTCGGACGCCGGGCCGGCCAGTACGCGGCGGGGAAGCGCGGTGCGCCGCCTGCGATTCCGGATACCGAGGTCGAGCAGGCGATGCGTGAAGCGCTGGCGCCGTTCGAGCGCGATGGGGAGAACCCCTTCGTCGTGCAGTCGGTGCTGCAGGCGGTGATGCAGCGCAACGCCGGGATCATCCGCGACAAGGGCGGACTCGAGACGGCGCTGGCCGAGCTCGAGAAGCTCAAGTCCCGAGCCCGCAAGGTGGGGATCACGGGCAGCCGCGAATACAATCCCGGCTGGCACACGGCGATCGACCTGCGCTCGCTCCTCGTGGTCTCCGAGGCGACCGCGCGGGCGGCGCTCGAGCGCACCGAGAGCCGGGGCGGCCACACGCGCAGCGACTATCCCGATTCAGACGAGAACCAGGCGCGCGAGCAGATCGTGATCAAAAAGGAAGGGGGCCGCATGTCGGTACGACGCGAGGCGCAGCCGCCGATCCCCGCCGATCTGATGACACTCATTAAGGAAAGCGTATGACCCTGTTCCGCGTATTCCGAGGAACGCGTGATGGCGGTGGGCTGCAAGACTACCAGGTTGCGGCGACCGAAGGGATGGTCGTGCTCGACGCCGTGCACGCCATTCAAGCCGAGCAGGCGCCCGACCTCGCCGTGCGCTGGAACTGCAAGGCGGGGAAGTGCGGCTCATGCTCGGCGGAGATCAACGGCAAGCCGCGGCTGATGTGCATGACGCGCATGTCGGACTACGCGCCGGACGAGACGATCACGGTTACGCCGATGCGGGCGTTCCCGGTGATCAAGGATCTCGTAACCGACGTGTCGTGGAATTATGAGGTCAACAAGCGCATTCCGGCCTTCCAGCCGCGGAAACCCGACGCTCCCGACGGCACGTGGCGGATGTATCAGTTCGAAGTCGAGCGGCCGCAGGAGTTCCGCAAATGCATCGAGTGCTTCCTGTGCCAGGACGTCTGCCACGTGCTGCGCGCGCACGAGAAGCACGCGGAGTTCATGGGGCCGGCGATGCTGGTCCGCGCGGCGGTCTACGAGATGCACCCGCTGGACGAGGCGGATCGCCGCGATCATCTGCGCCATGAGGGCGGGATCGGCTACTGCAACATCACGAAGTGCTGCACCGAAGTCTGTCCCGAATCGATTACGATCACCGACAACGCGATCATTCCGCTCAAGGAACGGGTCGTCGACGCGAATTACGATCCGTTGGCGGCACTGTGGCGAAAACTCACCGGCTGAGCCCCCCGCCCGGCGACGCGCTGCTCAAAGCCTACTCGGCCAGCGCGCGTATCAATCAGTGTTTGGTCGAGGAGCTCGATCCGGCGGTGTGGCAGGCTCCGGCGCCGGTCCCAAGACGCGCACGATCGCGGCGCAGGTCGCGCACCTCCACAACTGCGGTCTCCGCTACCTCCAGCGGACCGCGCCCGGCTTCCCCGTTCCCGCCGAGCTGGACCGCCGCCGCGTGACGCGGGCGCAGGCCGTGGCGCTCGGGGCCAAGCGCAAGGCGGTGCTCGCGATCGTCGGCGCGGCGCTGAAGGACGACGGCCGGATTGTCGGATTTCACCATGACGCTGCCGGTTAACCTGGTGTTTTACATGATGCACGATGCGCATCATCGCGGGCAGATCGTGCTGCAGGCGCGCCTGCTCGGATATCCGATCACGCAGCAGACGATGCTCGGCATGTGGGAGTTCTCCAAACGGGCGAAGGAGTGAGCGGCATGCGCCGGCGCGACTTCCTGCGGACGACGGCAGCCGCCGTCAGCGGCGTCGCCCTGCGTCCCGGGAAAGAACCGGTGGACTGGAAGGATTGGCGGGTCACCGGCGATCGCGTCAACCAGCACCTGACCGAACTGTCCCGCTTCGGCGTAAACCCGCAAGGCGGCGTCAGCCGAGTTGCCTTCACCGAAGCGGACATTGCGGGACGACGGTTCGCGATGGACCTGATGCGCCAAGCGGGGCTCGCCGTGCGCATCGACCCGGCCGGCAACGTCATGGGTGAGCGCGCGGGCTCCGCTCGCAACGCACTCCCCATTGTCTTCGGTTCGCACATCGATTCGGTGCCCGAGGGCGGCAATTTTGACGGCGACGTCGGCTCCATGTCGGCGATCGAAGTCGCCCAGACACTCGCCGAACGCGCCTATCGGAACCGGCACCCGCTCACCGTGGTGATCTGGTGCGACGAGGAAAGCGGCCTCACGGGGAGCCGGGCGTTCATCGGCGATCTCCCGCCCGCCGAATTGACGAGTCCGGGACGCGACGGGGTTCCGCTGGCGGACAAGATCCGCCGCATCGGCGGCGATCCCGAGCGCCTTGCCGACGCGCGTCACGCGCCGGGGAGCATCGCCGCCTACGTCGAGCTGCACATCGAGCAAGGCGGCATTCTCGACGAGCGCGGGCTGGAGATCGGTATCGTCGAAGGCATCGTCGGGATTCACCACTACGATGTGACGATCCACGGTTTCGCCAACCACGCCGGCACGACGCCGATGGACCGCCGTCGCAACGCCATGCTCGCCGCCGCGGAGCTCACGCTCGCCGTCGACCGCATTGTCCGGTCCGTCCCGGGGCGACAGGTGGGAACGGTGGGCCGCCTCCTCGTCCACCCGGGCGCGCCGAACGTGATTCCGGGCCAGGTTGATCTCACCGTCGAGCTGCGCGATCTGTCCACCACCACGATCACCTCGTTGTGGGACCGGATCCATGCCGAGGCGCTGGACATCGCGCGCGAATACGACACAACGCTCGATTACGTCCTCCAGCACACGAACGATCCGGCGCTGTCCGATCCCCAGATCCGGGCGGTGATCGCCGACGCCGTGGCGGGACTGCATTTGAGCAGTCAGCTCATGCCCAGCGGGGCAGGGCATGATGCGCAGGATCTCGCCAGGATCGGTCCGATGGGGATGATCTTTGTTCCGTCGGTGAAGGGCATCAGTCATTCGCCGCTCGAGCTTACCCGACCGCAGGACGTGACAAACGGCGCGAACGTGCTCCTGCAAACGATTCTGAGACTGGACCAACGCTGAACCCCGTCCCGACCGTCGTCATCGTCGGCGCCGGATTCGGGGGGCTGAATGCCGCCCGGGCGTTGCGGCGCGCGCCGGTACAGGTCGTGCTCGTCGATCGCAACAACTACCACCTCTTCCAACCGCTGCTCTATCAGGTCGCGACCGCGGGGCTCGAGCCCGAGGAGATCGCCAAACCGGCACGCGCCATTTTGCGCGGTCAGAAGAACTTCGATTTTCGCTTGCTCGACGTGACCCGCGTGGATTTCGCGGCGCGCCGGCTCGAGACGAGTGCCGGCCCGATCGCATACGACTATCTCGTGCTCGCTCCCGGCGGCGAGACGAACTTCTTCGGGCTGGACTCGCTGCAGCGCCACGGACTCGGGCTCAAGGACATTCCCGACGCCGTCGCGATTCGCAATCACGTGCTGACCTGCTTCGAGCAGGCCATGCTCGAGCCCGATGCCGAGCGGCGGCGCGCGCTGCTCACGTTCATCGTCGTGGGGGGCGGGCCGACCGGCGTCGAGATGGCGGGTGCGCTTTCCGAGCTGATCCGCCTCGTCCTCGTGAAGGACTATCCGCGGCTCAACATCAAGGACGTCCGCATTCTCCTGCTCGAGGCGAGCGACAAGCTGCTCGCGGCGTTGCCGGAGCGCCTGCGGGAGGCGGCCGGCAAGACGCTGTGGCGCAAATACGTCGAAGTCCGGTTCGGTGCGAGTGTGGCGGATTACGATGGCCGGCAGGCGCGTCTCAAGAGCGGTGAGGTCATCCCGGCGCAGACGGTCATCTGGGCGGCGGGGGTGCGTGCGTCTCCGCTCAACGCGACGCTCGGCCTTCCCACCGCGCGACAGGGCCGCGTGCCCGTCGAGACGACACTCCAGCTGAAGGATCATCCGGAGGTTTTCATCATCGGCGATGCGGCCTATCGGGAGCAGGACGGCGAGCCGTTGCCGATGGTCGCGCCCGTCGCGATCCAGATGGGGCAGTCGGTCGCCCGCAACATCAGGCGCGACCTCCGCAGGCAGCCGCTCGAGCCGTTCCGCTATCGCGATCAGGGCACGCTGGCCACCATCGGCCGCAACGCGGCCGTGGCAAAGGTCTATGGCGTCGAGGCAAGTGGCTTTGTGGCGTGGGTGATGTGGCTCGGGATTCACATCATTCAACTCATCGGGTTCCGCAACAAGCTCTTCGTACTGATCAACTGGGCGTGGGATTATTTCTTCTATGAGCGGGCGGCGCGGCTGATCACCCGGGATTGACCGGAGCAGCTAGCTTTCCTTTATGCCCCGCCCCGTCCCTGAGCTGCTCGCCCCCGCCGGGAGCCTCGACGCCGTTCGTGCCGCGCTCGGCAACGGCGCCGATGCGATCTACCTCGGCGTTGAGAAGTTCAATGCCCGGGACGAGGGGGCGCAGCTGACCCTGGAGACCCTAGAGCAGTCCTGCCGCCTGGCGCACGCGTACGGAGCCAGGATCTATCTGACGTTCAACATCCTCTTCAAGCCGGCCGAGCTGCGCGACGCGCTGCAACATCTCGGGCGTTGCATCGACCGCGGCATCGACGCCGCCATCGTGCAGGACCTCGGCGCCGTGCGGCTCATCACCAAAGTCTACCCGGGCCTGGAAATCCACGGCTCGACCCAGATGACCGTGCACGACGAGCGCGGCGCCCGCGTCCTGCGCGACCTCGGATGCGACCGCGTGGTGCTCGCGCGCGAGAACACGCTGGACGACATCCGTACCATCCGGCGCGCGGTCCCGGAGCTGGTGCTCGAGAGCTTCGTCCACGGCGCGCTCTGCATCGCGTACTCGGGACAGTGCTACATGTCCGGCATGATTTCGGAACGCAGCGCCAACCGGGGATCCTGCGCCCAGTCGTGCCGCAAGGACTACGTGCTGGCCGATACCGCGAGCGG
>DATLXS010000053.1:0-4911 GCA_035575675.1 Gemmatimonadales bacterium | reverse complement strand
CTGCGCCGCGGCAATCTGCGCGGCGGTGTAGAGCAGGCTGCGATTGGCGTTGGCCCGGGCTTCGTTCGTAATCGTCATGAAATCCGGGGCGCTCAACACGGGGATCGTGTTCGCGATCTTCTGAATCCCGTAGCTCGATTCGACCGTGAGGCGGCTGTCGCCGCGCCGGCCGCGGGTGGTCGTAATCAGCACCACGCCGTTCGCCCCCCGCGCCCCGTAGATCGCGGTGGCGGAGACGTCTTTCAAGACATCGATCGACTCGATCTCGTTCGCGTCGATGGAGATCAGCGGATTGTCCTGGGGGTTCGACGAGCCGGTTCCCTGCAGTGCCGGGACGCCGTCGATCACGTACAACGGCTCGCCGTTCGCCGTGATCGAGCCCGTCCCGCGTACGCGGACGCGAAGTCCGCCGCCGGGGAGTCCGGTGTTGGAGACGACCTGGACGCCTGCCGCCTTCCCCTGCAGCCCACTGCTGAGCGTGACCGTCGGGGCGGCAGCGGTCTTGAACTGATCGCTCGAGATCGACGCCACGGCTCCCGTCAGGTCGCGCCGTTCGACGTTGCCATAACCGATCGCGACGATGGGGTTCAGCTCGATGGCACTCGCGTGCAGCTGCACGTCTGCCGCGGTCTCCTGGCCGTCCTGGACGAGCACCGTGGTGTCGCCGGGCGCGTAGCCCAGCGCGCGAGCGCGGAGCCGGTAGCTTCCCGCCGGTACCTCGGCGATGGCGTAGTGGCCGGCGGCGTCGGTCCGCGTCGCGAAACGCGTCCCGACCAGCGCGATGTCGGCACTCGGCAGAGCCGCGCCGTTGACTTCGTCCCGCACGGTCCCGGCGATCGATCCGGTCTGGCGGGCCCTTCCGCCGCGCCCATGTCCCTCTATGACGAGCAGGATCTGGCCGGTACGATCGACGGTCGGGACAGCGCCGGTACCGCGGAGCAGCGAGTCGAGGGCCGCCCGGACCTGTACTGCCTCGAGGTACAGGGACACGGAGCGATCGAGCGGAACCACGCGCCCCGAGTACGCGATGCGCACGCCGGCCCGGCGCGCGACTTCCTCGAGCGCGTCCTTCAGCGGCACTCCGCCCAGGGCAAGGCTCACCGTACGATCGAGTGGGGAGGGCGCCTGCGCGGCGCACGGGCGCGACGCCGCGGCGCCTCCGATGAGAATGCCGGCCAATACCAACACGGGGCACGTAGTCACTAGTCCTCCATGCGAGAGTGCAGGGGAGCAACGGGAATCAGCTGGACCGACCGTCCGGCGCGCGTCACGCGGGCGTCCAGCACCCGGGCCAACGCCGTCAGTGCTTCGTCGGCTGACTCGGGACCGAAAGACATCGTCAGGGGCTCGGCCAGGAGCGCGGAGTCGCTCACCGCGATCTCGAGGTCGTACCAGCGGCCGAGCTGCGCGATCACGGCGCTGAGCGGCGCCTCGTGAAACCACAGCACGCCGCGCGTCCACGCGACGTACTGCGCCACCGGGATGCCGCGCGTCCGGGTCACGGCGCCCCCGGCGTCGATCACGCCGCGCTCGCGCGGCTGCAGTGTGAGGGGCGCCGCAGCGCCCGTGCGTGCGGCGGGGCGCAGCAGGATGCGACCTTCGGCCACGACGACCTGAAGGTGCTCCTCCCGGTAGGCGCGCACGTCGAACTGAGTGCCGAGGTCTTCGGTGATGCCGCGGGCCGTGCGGACCACGAAGGGTCGCGCGGCATCGTGCCGCACCACGAAGTACGCTTCTCCTTCCAGCTCGACGGCGCGCTCACGCACGCCGTAATCGCGCGGCAGCCGCAGCCGCGAGTCGACGCTCAGCAGGACGCTCGTGCCGTCCAGTAAGGTGAGTTGCGATCGTTGCCCCGGCAGGGTGACGTACTCACGGAACGGAGGGAGCGGCGGCCGGCGCCAGACGACGACGCTGCCGGTGACGAGCACGATCGTCGCCGCGATCCACGTCCACGCGGGCGGGATTCCCAAGCGGGACAGCGCGGGGAATCGGGCGCGCCGCAGACGCTCGCGGGCGCGCGCGAGGTCCCAGGAGCGCGTCCTGACGCCCGTCAGGCGCCAGACGCTTTGAAGCCGGTCGAGGAGCGCGACGCGTCTTGCGTCGGCGCTGATCCAGGCCTGGACGGCGGCCGCTTCATCGGGAGCGCAATCGCCCTCGAGGTAGCGGAGAATGTCCGAGTCATCAAACGCGTCGCGCATGGGAGTTGCCTGTCGAGAACCCCTAAACCGGCCGGAAGTATGAAGGCCAAACTCTCCTTGAGGCGCACCGTGGCGCGCCACATCTGCGACTTCACGGTGCCGAGCGACACACCGGTGCGCGCGGCGATCTGCTGGTAGCTCAACTGGTCGCGGCGGCGGAGCAGGAAGATTTCGCGGCAGCGCTCGGGAAGCGCGGCGATCGCGTCGTCCACCGCCGCGCGGAGCTCACGCCGGCAGTAGAGATCTTCCGGCGTGTGCGCGGCGGGCGGCTCTTCGCGGCGGGCGCGCTCGATCCAGGCGGTGACGACGTGCCGGTGGCGCAGGTATTTGAGGGCTCGGTTGCGCGCCGCCACATACAGGTACGCGCGGGTGAGGCGCAGCTCGTCGCGTGGTCCGCGCGTGTTCCAGAGATGCAGAAACAGATCCTGGACCAGGTCTTCCGCCGCATCCGCCGACCCCACGAGCCGGAGGACGTACTCGCATAGTTCAACGTAGAATGTTTCGAATGCCGATTCCCAGGTATGGGACCGGCCGAAGCAACGGCGGGCGTTGGGAGACGGCTCCCAGATCGGCATTTGGCGACAGGGACGAGTGTGTAGTGCGCGTGCGACAGTCGTACGCGCTCGACGCCCCGTTTTACCCCGCGCCGTTGGGATCGGCTCCGTTATGACGTTTAGGGCGGCAGATCTTGCCAGGTTTGCGTAGCGCCTGGGTATGATGCCTGATCTCTCATCGTGAGCCGGTAATGCCACGTCGTGCCGCCCGGCTGATTCCCCTGTTGGCCGTCGTCTGCCTCAGCGCCTGCCACCACGATGCGGTCACCGGGCTGCCGGCGACTGCGGCTCGGAGCGAGGCAGGTCCCAAGAAGCTCACGGACGCGATCGCGTTTTTTACGCGCCAGTTCAACGCGGTGGACGGTGGTCTGGCCGTCATGAGTGTGGACGGCTCGGGACGGCGCCCGCTCGGCGGTGGTGAGCTTGGGTTCGAGCCGTCGATCTCGCCGGATGGTCGCCGGATCGCGTTCTCGAGAAATACGGACGTTGGCGTCACATCCGTGTATGTGATGAATGTGGACGGAAGCGGCACCACGCCCGTTGCTCAGGGAATCGTGCTCAATCCCGGGCCCGTGTGGTCGCCCAACGGTTGCCAGATCGCGTTCCGCAGCAGTCTGGAAACGCCAGGAGGATTTGTCGGCAGAATCTCGATCGTCAACGCGGACGGCACCGGTCTGCACCAGGTCTCACCGGAGCCCGGTCCGAACGAGTTCGCGTTCGATGAGAGCCCGACGTGGTCCCCCGACGGGGCGCGGCTCGCGTTCACCAGAAACTGGTTCTTGTACGTCATGAATGCGGATGGCACGGGACTGACGGCGCTACCGAACGAAGACGGGGCGCTCAATCCGTCGTGGTCACCTGACGGGCAACGGATTGCCTACGCGAGCGGCGGCGAGATCCACATGAGGAATCCGGATGGCTCGAACCTCGTGCGCGTGACCACCGCGGCGGAAGGGACGTTCGATTCTTGGCCTCGCTGGGCTCCGGACTCACGCCGGTTGGTCATCACGCATGTGACCGGTGATCAGATCCAGATCGTCACCATCAATGCCGACGGCACGAACCCGGCGAATCTGACTCCCGCCGGTGTCCTCGATTTCATGCCCGACTGGAGTCGGCGATCCTCTCAGGACAACGACGACGACCAGGGGGCGGTGAAGTGTCAGGGCGCCTGAGGACGGACGGGCTGGGTGATTGACGGCGACAAGCACGCTTCGGCTCGAGGAGCTGTTCCGGCCGATCTAGCAGTCGCGAAAGATTGTCTCGAGATCCAGCTCGAGGGGCTGCGTCATGCCCGACGGATGCCAGCGCACGTTCCGGTATTCAGCGATCGAGCGTCGACCGTCCACGCCAGAGATCTCGCAGCAGTGCCGATCCAGGTCCACGATCCAGACCTCCTCGACGCCCACGTGCAGATAGGCCTCGAGCTTATAGTCTCGGTCGTAATGTTTGGACGAGGGACTCAGGGCCTCCACGGCCAACCACCACCCGTCGATCTCGGTCCATCTCGTACCTGGTCGAAATGTGGACGGGAATACCAAGACATCCGGTTCCAGATGGAGTTTCGGCGCGACCTCGATTTCCGCCGGACTCACCGCATAGGCAGGTCCGCCAGCGCCGAGGTAGTTGTTTAACGCGGTCATCAGACGCGAGATGACGATCTGATGGTCGGACGCCGGAGCCGGTGTCACGAGCAGGACGCCCTCGACCAGCTCGTAGCGCTGCCCGTCGTCGGGGAACGCGCGCACCATGTCCACGGTGAAGGTCGGAAGCGGGAACGACATAGCCATAATGTGTCGCCTCGGCAGGGGTCGGAGCAATCCGCCATGGCCCGACGTTCGGGAGCATGGAGCCAGACCTGTTACCCATTTACACGCCGCACGGGGCAAAAGTGGTGTCAGACAATCAAGAACGGCGCCGGAGATTTCCGGCGCCGTTTCTTTTGATGGCGGTTTGCACGTCTGTTGAGACGCTCTATGACTCTTGGTGCACAGTTATGATACGTCGGGCGTTTTGCCTTGCGGACACGTGAGCTGAGTCTGGATGATGCAGACACTCCGACAGGGAGTCACGTCATGTTGCGGTCTTGGCTGTGTAGTGCCATTCCGATTGTGCTGATAATCGCCTGCAAGACCGATCGACCGTCGGCACCGAACGAT
>DATLXS010000052.1:0-3356 GCA_035575675.1 Gemmatimonadales bacterium | reverse complement strand
CATGTACTATCTGCCCGTGCCGTTGCCGCACAAACCGATCCAATCTATTAAGCGCAATCACCGCTCAAGAGCGCTGCGCAAGCGCGAATACAAGCTCATCGTCAAAGAACAGGTCTGCCGCGCGTTTCGCGACGTTGCCTTTAGTCGCCCGCCGAAGCCCGTGGTAGACCGCCTTTCGCGCCGGTGCGGGTGAAGCAGACGCTGGCGTAGTTGCACTCAGGGAGGAAGAAATCATGAACTGCATGAAATCGTCATTACTGGCGCTCGGCGCGGTACTTCTGGCCACGGCCCAGGCGGGAGAGGGTCCGTCCAATTTCGAGATCGTGTCGCTGTCGAACCGCGCCGATCTCGTGAGCGGAGGCGACGCGCTGCTCGAGGTGCGCGTGCCGAAGAACGTGCCGCTGAACCAGGTTAGCTTGCGGCTCAACGGCCGGGACGTCACCGCTGCGTTCAGGGGCAATGCCGCCGCTCGCACCCTGCGAGGCGTGGTGACGGATCTCGTTGACGGCGACAACGAGTTTGCCGCCGAAGCCAGGGGCGACGGGCACGGCGGGCCGCACGCACGGCTGACAATCACCAACCACCCGATCGGCGGACCGGTGTTACTGGGCTCGCAGACCCAGCCCTGGATCTGCGCGACGCCCGCGCCGACGGCCGCATCGGGCAACACGCCGGCGACGAACGCGAGCGGCCTGACGACCTTCGCCGTCGATGCGCAGTGCAACATCGCGACCGAGTACAAGCTGTTCTACCGCACGACGACCGCGGGTTGCTCGACCGCGCTGCCGGATCCGAGCCCACCGACCCCCGCGCCGACTAATAACTGCTTCAAGCCGTACACTTCCGGCACCGCGCCGGCGGATCTTGCGACCACGACGACTACGGCGGGCGTCACGGTGCCGTACATCGTGCGCGTCGAGCGCGGAACCTTGAATCGCGGCATCTACGACATCGCGGTGCTGTTCGACCCGACCAGCGCAACGCCCTGGACGGCGCTGACGCCCCAGCCCCAATGGAACGGCAAGGTTGTCTACACCTTCGGCGCCTCGACCGGCCAGCCGCGGCTGCAGTTCCGCAGTGAGCAGAACTGGGCCGATGACTCGGCCTTGTCGCGCGGCTTCATGGTCGCGGACAACAGCCTCACCGATTCGCTGTTCAACTCGAACCGGGTCCTGAACGCCGAGACGCTGATGATGATGAAGGAGCACATCGTCGACACCTACGGCGAGATCGGGTACACGCTCGGGAACGGCTGCTCGGGCGGCTCGATCCAGCAGAACACCGCCGCCTCAATCTTCCCCGGCCTGCTCGACGGCATCCAGCCGAGCTGCGATTACCCCGACTCGATCACCACCGGCCTCGAGGTCACCGACTGCGTGCTGCTGGTGAACTTCTACGCCGGGGCGGAGTGGACGTCTTTGATGGCGGGCCTGACGCAGGCTCAGATCAACGCGAAGAAGACCGCGATCAACGGCCATCTCGACCACAGCGGCTGCCATGGGTGGAACAACTCGTTCGGGTTCAACAACAAGTCCGGAAACTACGCCCGCACGCTGGTCATCGACAACACCACCGGCGCGTTGGCCACTCTGGTCGAGTCGCGCAACAACTGCCTGCTCCCGGCCGCACTGGTCTACAACCCGGTGACCAATCCGAACGGCACGCGTTGCGGCGACCCCGACCTGGCCGCCGCCGTCTGGGGCACCACCGACAACGCCAACGCACCCGGCAGCTTGCGCGCGCGACAGACCGGCGACAACGTCGGCATCCAGTATGGCCTGAAGGCCCTGCTCGCGCGCGCGATCACGCCCGAGGAGTTCGTCACGCTGAACGAGAAGATCGGCGGTTTCGATGCCGATTCGAACCGCAGGGCGGCGCGCACCACGGCCGACCTGCCGGCCCTAGCCATCGCCTACAGGGCGGGGATCGTATCGAGCGGCGCGAACCTCGGCAAGCTGCCGATCATCGATTCGCGCGGCTTCGACGAGGCTCCCCCGCCAATCGGGCCCTTCGGCATCCACTACATCTGGCGCAGCTTCGCGGAACGCGCCCGCATCGACGCGGCCAACGACGGCAATCACGGCAATCAGCTGATGTGGCGCTATGGGACGGGGCTCCTGCCCGCCACGGCGGCACAGTTCGCCGCGGTCACGCTGAAGTCGTTCTTGACCATGGACACCTGGCTGTCGAACCTGAACGTCAGCGCCCCCAAGGAGACGCTCAACTCCGTGCGCAGGCAGGCGGAGGTGATCGCCGCGAAACCAGTGGGCGCGGCCGATTTCTGCTTCTTGACTGGCGACACGACCTTCTCCACTCCGGTCACCGACATGGCGCGGTGCGATGCCGACCCGCGGCTTCAGAAACACTCGTCGCCTCGCCAGGTCGCCGGGGGCCCGCTGGCGGAGAACATCCTCAAGTGCCAGCTGAAGCCGCTCAACTCCGCCGACTATGCGCCGCTGGTCCTCTCGTCCGCGCAATTGGACAGGCTGCACGCCGTTTTCCCGGACGGCGTGTGCGACTGGGACCGGCCCGGCGTCGGCCAGCGGCGCGCGGCTTCTCCGCTGACGTTCGCCGACGGTCCGGGCGGCAAACGGCTCCCCCCGGCGCCCGTCTCGCATCCGCGCTCCGGCCTCGGTCGGGACCACGGTGACGATGACCATGACAATGGGCGCGACCATCACGATCGGGACGAGGACTGACCTGGCCGCCCGACCGGAGCGGGTGATTGAAGTCGTAGTTGGGCCGCGAGGCGGAATCCACGACTCTTTACGGAGAAATCGGGCTTCAGCGACAGACACCCTGAGCCCCTGCCTCCTATAGTACTTCGCGTAAGAACCGATAGGAGGAGTCAACCATGTCAGAAAGACTTCCGGGTTCACGCGAAGAAGACGCCTGGTTGAGCGACGCGCAGCTCGAACGCTGCGCTCCGGCGGAGAGCGAGCCCTTTCAGTCCCCCGTTCCGACTCGCATGATCTCCAACGGCGAGTACATGCCTTTCCCGCAGACGCAGAAGCAGAAGCAGGTCGAATCTCGGGTGAAGGAGCTCGCCGGCAAGGCCTCGAAAAAGCTCGGGATGACGCGGCGGCAGTTCCTCGAAGGCACGGGCGGCTTGGCTGCCTCCTTCCTCGCGATGAACGAGGTGTACGGCAACGCGTTCTTCAAGGTCGACGAGGTCGAGATGTTCGAGAAGGCGGCGTTCGCGGAGAACGCAACGCCCCGCAACCTGTTCGTCTTCGACGATCAAACCCACATCGTTCGCTCCAGCACGAACACCCCTCAAGGCTTGAGGGCTCTTGCACAGGGACCGGGTTCGGTCTCCACGGCTGCGGGATTCAGCCCCGCTACGACGCCACCGC
>DATLXS010000051.1:0-4328 GCA_035575675.1 Gemmatimonadales bacterium | reverse complement strand
ATCTACTTGCCGCTCAGGTTCAGCTTTTTCGCGACGTTTGCAATGCTTTCAACCTCCGTCTTGAGGAAGGCACCGAACTCTTCCGGTCGGCTGCCGATTCCCGTCGATCCCGTCTGGAGAAGACGGTTCCGAACCTCAGGGGAATTCAGCGCCTTAACCACCGCATTGCGGATCGTCGTGATGATTTCCCTTGGCGTGTTGGCCGGGACCAGCAGGCCATTCCAGAGGTTGAACTCATAATTCGGATAGCCCGACTCCGCCACCGTCGGCACTTCTGGAACGAGCGACATCCTGGTTTTCGATGTGACCGCCAGCGCGCGCACGCGGTTGCCACGCATGTGGCCGATCGCGACCGAGAGCGGCGAGAAATAGACCTGGGTCTCGCCCCGGACGATGGACATGAGCGACTCGCCGCCGCCCTTGTACGGCACGTGGCGCAGGCTGATGCCCGCCTGGGCGTTGAAGAGCTCGGCAGCGAGGAAGGTCACGGTGCCGGTCCCCGCGGAGGCGTAGTCCAGCGCGTACGGCCTGGACTTCGCCAGAGCCACGAGCTCGCTCACCGAGCTCGCCGACACTGAAGGGTGGACAAGGATGACGTGAGGCGTCGAATCTACCTGCGTGATCGGCGCAAAGTCGCGCAGGAGATCGAACGACGGGTCCTTCTGCAGGCTGACGTTCGCGGCCTGGGCGTTGTTGATCATGATCCAGGTGTAGCCGTCGGGCGGCGCCTTCGCCGCCGCCGCCGCCCCGATGTTGCCGCTCGCGCCCGCGCGATTGTCGACGATCACCTGCTGGCCGAGCACCGCGGGCAGCGCATTTGCAATGAGGCGGGTTATGGTATCGGCGCCGCCGCCCGGCGAGCTTGGAACGATGCATCGGATGGGCTTGACCGGAAACGCCCGCCCCCAGCCGGCGGCGGCCCACATGCATGTCACGACTGCGATTGCGATGAGCTTCAGCCTCAGCGGCGGCCTCTTCATTCCTCTCCTCCTCTCGCTATTCGGCTACTTGGCGCCGTGGGACGCGATGGCCACCACAGCTGGCTTGCCGGAGCGGTTGCTCCAGGAATGGTTGGTGCCTCTCTGTATGACGAATTCGCCCGCCTTGACCGTCACTTCCTGCGTATCGAGAACCAGCACGATCTCGCCCTCGAGCACAATGCAGAAATCCAAGGTGCGCATCTTCTGCATATAGGGATGCAGCGCGTGCGGCGAGTATGTGGAGGCCGCAGGAGCGCCCACCGACTTGAAGTACGCCGCGACTTCCACGGGGCCCACCTTGTTTTTCCAAGCCTGGTCCGGCGGGAAGGTGAAGATATTGAGCACCGATCCCCTGGCCGGCGGCTCCAGCGTGTACGGAAGCTGCAGCGTTTCGTAGACGAGCTTGGCCGGCGCGCTGTCGGCCACCCACATCCGCTGCATCGCGAAGCCCGGCCGGGCGGGGTCGATGCGCACGTCGGGCGACGGCGTGTCGCTCACGCGGCTCGAGCGGCCGGGCTCGCGATCGATGGCCACGATGCGCCGCGAAGGCTTCACCCCCGGCGGCAGCTTGCGATCCGGTTTCGGCTTCATGACACGGTCGTTGCCCTGCGCGGTGCCCGCCGGTCCGTCGACGAATTCAGCTTCGAACATATCGAAGGCCATCATGCAGCCTGTCTTTGAGCTGTCCCAGAGGTGCCATGCGCCGACGTCGACGACAACATCCCCGGGCTTCAGGACGAGCTTGCAGTCGTCGAGCTCCATCGCGCGCTCGCCGGAAAGCAGGATGCCGTAGTCCACGGATTTCGTCTTGTGCATGTAGGAGCGGTTGTAGTGGTTGCCGCCGCCGCGGTCCCAGGTCCGGCCATGCTGCTCGGGCGCCTTATACGGCTCGTTGGGCGGCGATTCCTCAGTCTTCGCCAGCCAGTGCACGACGCGGAGATGGCCGCCGCCCACGGGGCCGGGGAACTCGTCGTCCCATGTGCCCGTATCTTCCAGGCCGTTCAGCGGGGGCGGCGTCTCCCGCCACACCCAGAAATCCGTATGCCCCCGGCCGTTGAAGCTGGCTTCATGCGTCCCGGGCGCCGGGCCGTCCCAGACGACCTTGGATTTGCCACGCTCGTCGTTTCCAGTTACCACGCGCCGGATCGGTGTCAAAGCCATGGCTTGCCCTTTCTCCTCTGAAAGTCGCTGCCCACATCTTCCGCACGGCCCTGCGATCGGAGCACTTCCTCTTTCCCAGCCGAGTTCAGAAGTCGCCGCACCCATCCACAAGGCAGTATGCGCGGCGCGCCGGAGAATTGATTATCCTATTCGTACCTGAGCAACGGCTTGTCGATTTTCGGACTGCTCGCTCGACGTATGAGCAGAACCGATCATCCGAGGAGAGAATCCATGTTACGCACCACGCTGCTTGTCCTCCCCCTGCTGCTTACCGGCAACGCCGTCGCCGACGCGCAAGCCGTCGGCCAGCGCGTCAAGGTGAACGGTATGCAGATGTATTACGAAGTGTCCGGACGAGGCGATCCGTTGATCGTATTGCACGGCGCTTATATGAACATTCCAATGATGGGCGCAATCGTCCCAAAGCTGGCCGCGTCGCACAAGGTTTATGCCCTCGAGTTTCAGGGTCACGGTCGCACGACGGACATCAACCGGCCCATCACCTATCAGAACCTCGCCGACGACGTGGCAGCATTCATGGATGCGGTCGATCTCCGCAAAGCCGATGTGTTCGGCTACTCGATGGGTGCGATCGCCGGGCTACAGCTTGCCATCCGCCATCCGGCGAAGCTTGGCAAGCTCGTCTTCGGCGCCGGCGCATACGACTTCGAGGGTTGGCAGCCCGAGTTCAGGGCGTCCATCCCGAAGCTGACTGTGGAGATGATGGTCCAGACGCCGTTCGCCGCGGAGTATAAGAAGCTAGCGCCCAATCCCAACGGCTTTCCCGAAGTGGTCAGGAAGGTCATCGCGCTCCAAAAGGAGCCAATGGCGTGGGCGGCAGACGTGAAGGGGATCAAGTCGCCCGTGCTGATCATCGCCGGCGACGCCGATGGTATGACCCTCGAGCATGCGGTCGCGATGTTCCACCTGCTCGGTGGCGGCGCGATGGGCGACACGGGAAAGCCGTTGTCAGCTTCGCGCCTGGCGATTCTGCCCGCGACGTCACACACGGCAGTTATTACACAGGCCGATTTGCTGCGCGCATTCATCGAACCGTTCCTGAAGGGCATAACGCCGAAGGGCATGTTCGCGAAATAGCGCGCTTCATTTCGAAACCGAGTTTGCTTCGGGCGGCGGCGTTGATCGCGTTCCTGAAAACGCTTTGACGGCGGAAGACGGGGAAGGACCGGGGGAAGACGGGACGTCGCGATCGCTCACTACCGCTGCTTCGATCCCAGCAGCGTACGCTTCACGACGCTGTCCGGCACGGTCTGCCCGTGTCGCAGCGTGAAGACCGTCTTCCGCCCCAAGCCGAGATCGAGCTCCACGACCACGTGACTGTGGTCGCGGGCCATCCGCCAGGGGCGGGATGACTTCGGTCCCCCGCTCGTCACGGCTCGCGCAGCGGTGAGCACGTCGTCCGGCGGGTCGGCGATCACCGCCAGCTGCCTGCAGGTCGCGCAGCGGCGGGAGGGCTGCTCCAGGTCGGCCGTGCACACGTTCCGGCCGCAATGGCCGCACGCGGCGCGATGCCGGGCGCAGGCGTCCTTGCCGCACACGGGACAAGCTTCGACGCCCTTCGGCGAGAACAGCTGGCCGTCCACATGGCACTCCTTGCGGTGTGCCGCACAGGCGTACGAGCCGGTTGCGTCGGCCAGTGGCTCGAGGTGGATGACGCAATGCCGGAGCCCATCCTCCACACACACGGCCGAGTGGTCGGCGCAGACGAGCTTCCCGCACGAGCCGCACGCAGCCACTTCATCGGACGCGAAGATCGCTGCCTCCCCCTGCGCGCAGCCCGCCCGATGCTGCCCGCAGACCAGGCGCCGCGACGTGTCGGTACGGCGCAGGTGCGGCGAGCAGTGCACCTGTCCATCCACGGCGCACACGGCGCTGTGCGCCGCGCAGACCAGCTTGCCGCAGCTCGCGCATTGCGTCACCTCGTCCACACCCACCCGCTCCCTGGACCCGCCCTCACAGGTGCGCAGGCACGCCGTGCAGAGACGACGGCGTCCCTTTGGCGCGTCCGCGTGGCTCTGCTCGGCATGCCGGTTGCAGACGACCCGGCCGCAGCTGCCGCACGGCGCAAGGCACGTGGCGCAGGCCGCGTGCCCGTCCTCGGCGCACACACCCTCGTGCGCCGTGCAGTACTGCAACCGGCACGAGGGGCATACGCGGGCGTGCTCG
>DATLXS010000050.1:0-3650 GCA_035575675.1 Gemmatimonadales bacterium | reverse complement strand
TGCCAATTCAATCACGGCGTGTACGCCTGACGGGCCGACATCCTTGCGAGCCGCGAGGCCTGTATCCGCGAAGCGCTCGCGCTCTGCGATGCTTACACGCTTGATAACCGGCGAGTCGAAGTAGGCCACGAGATAGCCCGCCACCGCTTCCGCCGCGAGCTTGCTCGAGAAGAAGCCGACGCGCAGCGCGTGCATCACGCGGTCCTGCTCGAGCCCCGTAACCGAGTACAGCCGATATTCGGAAAATATGCCGAGGTTCGGCACCTGCTCGGCGTCGATCGGCGCCTCGCGGAGCATGAGCTGAACGGCGAACCAGCAAGAGCCCTCGCCGTCTGCGAGCTCGAGGGGCGTGAGCCTGCGAACCGTTTGAGTACTGTCTATCGCAGGATCGCCTGCCTGCGCGCTCGCGGACTGAAGCGTGAGCGGCGGCGGGTTCGAGCTGACCGGCCCAGGTGCAATGAGCTGAGGTGAACCGGGCAGCGGTGCAGCCGTGATAGACGCGTTGGCATCGCTCTGCGGCGCGCTCGCGCTCTTCTGGTGTGCGTCTGCGGTGTCCAGCAGCGCGCCGATCCTTGCCACAAGGGGTTCAAGTGTTCCCGAATCCGCGCCCGAATCCTCCCCGGATGCAACGGGTAGGTGTGCATCGGTTTCAGCAGCCGGAGCGGGCGCCGTGTTTGCGGCGCGACGTTCTGGGGGCACGGAGACTACCGCGGGGGAGTCAGCAGTAATGACCGGCCCGGGCCCGGTCGGGGCCGAGGCATCAAGGCTCCGCAATCCCAGTTCCGGTCGCGCATCCGCGGGTTTGGAAACCTCGAGAGGCTTCTGCTCGATCGAAGGCTCAATGCTGCTCGCGCTACCCGGCAGCAGCGGTGCTTCCGTAGCGGCACCGGGTTGCCCGTCGATTCTCGGGGTTAGCAGCTCGACTTGATCGGTTATGGCATTCGGGTCTGACTCGATTTCCTCGACTACGACGCTCTTCGGCGCTCCTTCAGAGTGCGACACGCCGTACGAGACGTCGACCGACAGCTGCGCGGTCTTCGCGAGCGGCGGCTGTGCTGGATTGACACGTTCACGCGGCTCGGTCAGAACTCGATTGGATGCGACCCATATTGGTTCCTTCCGTTCAACGGGAGGCGCATCGGTGACGCCTCGAGAAGTCTGAGATTGTCGTGTCTCCTCCAACGGAGGCGTCGGGTGAGACTGTGCGCCCGGTCTCGCGCGTGGCGCCGCCGCGGAATGTGGCATCTGGGCTTTTGCGGAGCGGCGCGGGGCGGTCAGCTTGGGGGGCTTGCGCTCACTTTTGGACGCTGTCGAAGTCGGCGGCGTCGGCCCGCGCCCAGGCGGGCCCGCTGCGGCTAGCTCCGGCAGCAGCTCATCGATGTCCCAGCGACAATGCTCTGTTGGCTTCTGTGCGGCCTGTCGTGCTGCTCGCTTCTGGGCGGCCTGTCGCGCTGCTGGCGGGGCGGCCTGTCGCGCTGCTGGCGGGACGGCCCGCCGCGCTGGTGGCGGGACGGCCTTGCCCTGCTCTTGAACGACAGGCGTTTTCGCGTCCGCAACGGCGCTCGCCGGTTTCACCGGCTCAGCAGCGGACGCTGCACGCCCGATCGCGGCCTTGTCGTCGTCTTGTGCCAACAGCTCATCGATGTCCAATAGACAATGCTCTGCTGGCTTCTGTGCGGCCTGTCGTGTTGCTGGCGGGGAGACCTTCTCCGGTACTTCAACGACAGGTGCCTTCGCGGCCGCAACCGCCCTCGCTGGTTTTGCCGGTTCAACGGCGCACGCTGCACGCGCAATCGCGGCCTTGTCGTCGTCTTCCGCCCGTTCCTTGATCGCACCCGGATAGTGCTCACGCACCATCGAGAGAAGCGCGTCGGCTTCCTGCTCGGATTCGATGATACCTAGGCGGAGCTGAAACTGCGGTCGAGCGTCGTGACCGCGCATGAGTTGGTATACATGCAGTCGATCGATCGGCAGCAGTCCTTTCGGCGGCGAACCGATCCTGGCCGTGGACGTCCTCAGAATGATGACGAAGGGACCCGGACCGGCAGTTCGCGCCGATCCCCTCGGCGGAGCCAATAGGTCCTCGATGCCTAGATGCCAGATGTCCTCGGACGCCTGCACTTTGACCACGCGACCCACGCCTTCCTTCCTCAATCATCCACCACAGCGGTCCCGACATTTTGTCGCACCATGGACTCGGGAACGCTGGCCCGCATCCTCTATCGGCGACAACTATGTCGCAGAATTGGCGACAGGTGATCGAGGAGCCCAGCTTATGTAAAGCGATCGGCAGTCCCGCCCGTACCGTTCTCGGTGGGCGTGGACGACGAGCGGGATGCCTGTAAGTCCGAGGTGCAGGTCGGTCGACCAGCACGACCTGATGCGGCGTGCCGACATTAGACCTAAGCTTGTGGCATCGACGAGACTCAGGTCCTGATCCGAGAATTTTCGGGGGATGGCGATCGCCGCGTCCAGTTCACGTGGTCCGGTGTCGCGTTGGCCTCGCGGTAGAGCTGCGCTCTGCGGGACTCTCATTGGTAGAAAATGTGATTGCCGATCGCAGCGACCACTCTTCTGGCCCTCGACCATCCGGGCCGGACGCTGGTCGCGTGATAGAACAATGCACCGGGCACAAGCGGCGTGTTCAGGTCATCGTACACCGCACTCGCCACAGCCATCGCCTGTTTCCAGGCAGGTCCGTCCGGCGGGGACAGCGCGCCGAGCTCCGTCCATGAGAAGTCGGCAACGCGACGCCGGCGGTTCGGATCCCACCGGGTCTCGTGGACCACTTCGCAGATCGTGTGCGGAAAGTTCGGGGCCTGTGTGCGATTCAAGGTGACTTCGGCAACCGCGTACTGGCCTTCGAGTGGTTCGCCGCGTGCTTCGAAATAGATATTCTCGGCGAGGCATTGCAGATCACCTGCGCGCCGACGCGCGTGCGTTGCTTCCCGCTGCACGGCCTGAATGCGCGCCGGCGCGATGCGCGTTGCGTCCAGGTAGGCAAAATAGATGATGCCTGCCAAAGCAAGGACCGGCAGCCCGAGCATCACGAGGAACGCCAGATTCTCCTTCTCGCCGGCGAGCCAGTAGGCGAGTCTGCGTCGCCAGACTACCGGCCAGATACGCGCTTCGCAGAGCAGCGATGTGAGCATGACGGTTCGGCCGACATCCCTTATGGCGCCAGCGCCGGAGACGCATGTATTAAGTCAAACTCGCGCATTATGTTCCACCGTACGGAGGACACGCGCGTCACTCTACATCGAAGAAATGCGGACATGGTGTGAACTGTTCGATGCCTCGCCATCGGGCGCCTCGTACCAGGCACACATCCGGTAGATCAACAGGTAGCACGCCCCCGCTACCAGCCGGTCCGGGTCAACTCGCCCACCCGCGGCTGGCTAGATCGGAGGGGTCGATTCCTCCAGTCGACTGGATCGGCTCCGGCATAGCGCAGGATGATCGCTACAACTCAGTGCTTTCCGGAGACTCTCGCCTCTTGTCGGGCTTGCTGATCGCCTCCGGTGGATTCATGCCGACGCATTTCGCGCTTACCAGATCACCCTCGCCCGCGTAGGGCATGGCGATTTTCAGGGCCGCCGAAACTGCATTTTCGCAAGCGCTCTCATCCTTGAACAGATAAGAATCCACAT
>DATLXS010000049.1:0-2630 GCA_035575675.1 Gemmatimonadales bacterium | reverse complement strand
GCCTGTCACGCAGGGTTTCTGCGTGTTGCGCTCGACGGCAGAGATGAGCTCACGCGGGCGCTCATTGCCGACGCTCACCCCGTTGCGTCACGATGGCCGCTACTCCGGCAGCGCCTGCTCACCGAAATCGCATGTCTGGTCACCGAATCTCCGTGGTCTCTATCATGTGAGCATCGAGTTCAGGCACACCGTGTTGGGATAGCCGACGAGGAGCTATTGCACGCAATCGCGCTCTCGGCGTTCTTCGGTCATCTTAACAGAATTGCAGACTTCGTAGGCGTTCCTCTCCACTATGAAGTACTCTATCTGCCACCTCATGCGGAGCCTGCAACACCGGCGCTGTCTCGAGTGACGGCCCGCCTGCACGGTACACCGGCACTTGCAATGGAGTCCCGCCCGGCTACAAATGCGTCGCTCCTCGCCTGGCGAGATTGCATCATCTCGCGTACTCCGATGAGTGCTCAGAGTGCAGCATGGGTGGCGGAGTTGCTGGGTGATGGCGAGCCAGTGCCAGAGGAACCGTCTGTGCTTCGCCAGCTCGTGGAATGCGTGACGCTTGCACCGTGGCAGTGTCGTAATGAGTCATTTACAGAACTGCGCGAGACTGCGTTCGACGACCCCGCATTTATTCAATGTGTGTACCGCTACGAACTCGTTTGGAGTATTTTCAGGAATCCGCGTTGCCTTGACGACGCTAGGACAAGCGTCTTAACGTAGTATGCCCTGCTGGACGTGGCGGAGGCCCGTGGACACCCTCGATGAGCCCCTTCGAGGCCGACACAGTCGATGGCCCGTCGGCGATCGTCTCGTATCTTCATCCCACGGCGCCACGGCGCCACGGCCCGACCGAGAACCTTGCTTTTGGTATACGACCAGCCACTCGTAGCGATCGGAGCGCAGGTTATCACAGCTCGGACAGGCGTCCATGGACGTCGTGGGCCGCGAGCTGGCCGCTGCGCTCGCTGCGCTCGACCTCCTATGCCTCCCGCGACGATTCGGCCGTCGGCGCAAGCAACGGAACGAGCCCCCCTGCGAGGCGGGTCATGCGCGATGCCAGCCCCGAAGCATCGATCGCGCATGGTGCACCGTGGCAGGGGACGACGCGTTTGATCGGCCACGCGAGGACGCGGGCAACCGACGCGCGAGCAGCGACGCGATCGGAGCGTAAGAAACCCCAGGTCCGGCTCTGGGCGAGCCTGCCGCCCCCGGCACCCATGAGCGCCAGCACGATGCGCGCGCGCAGGTTTGGCGGTCGGGCGATGTGGAACACCAGGTCGGCACACACCAGCGCACCACTGGGCCGATGAAACGCGACGATCTCATCGATCTTGGGCACGCCTTCGATGCGCTCGATCGCGAGCACATCGCGCCACGCGGGTTCGTCATCGCGTCCGAGCACGCGATCGATCCGCAGGTCCGGGCGCTTGGCCGCAACTCCGGGTGAGGCGTGCACGATCGCGCGCGGCCAGCGCGCCACCGCGGCCGGCACGAATAGATGATGAAACCGGCTCGGCGCGATTAGGTGGGCGACTTCTCCAATCGACGCCAGCTCCGCTGCCGTCGCATCGTCGAATTCGATTGGCGAGTACACCACCAGCGAGCGATCGGGCAAGCGGATCACGGTGGATGCTGTCGGAAACAGCGCGCCCCCGGGCATTCGCACATCACCACCCGACATTTGCCAGATGTCCTCGTCGATCGGAAGGAGCGACGCGCCCGTTGTTGTCCCAAGGCTCATGTGCAGCCTTACTGTAACACGGTGCTATGATGGTACAAACCAGGCGCCAGGACGGAACCGACGGGTCACAAGCCACCGTCCTCGCCCCACCGCGGTACCCGGCAAGGCGACACTCACTATGGGCCTGCCGCCGGCGCAGCGCACGTCTGCGTCGAGCGCCGCGGCGGTCCAGATGCATGGCAATGGCAAGCGGTCTGCGAGCGACGCGCAAGAGATCGCCACCGCCGGCCTGTCGGGTGCGGCCAGCCAGCTTCCGCACCTGGCGTCCATCCAGCGTGCATTCGGTCGCCACTACGTGACCGGTACCAAGGCGCACGTCGGCGGTCCCGCTGCAGTCGCCAGCGACGCCATCGGAGCCAACGCCTTCGCCACCGGGGCACACGTGGCGTTCCGGGAAGCGCCCGATCTACACACAGCCGCGCACGAAGCAGCGCACGTGATCCAGCAGCGTGGCGGCGTGCAACTCAAGGGCGGCATCGGCGAGGCGGGGGACCGTTACGAGCAGCATGCCGATGCGGTCGCCGATCGCGTGGTGTGAGGCGAGTCGGCCGAGGGACTGCTCGACCAGATGGCGGGTGATGCCTCGGTGTCGACCACCGCGCCGGGTGCGTGCACGCAACATCAAGGGCAAGGGACCCGTTCCGATGGGCGAGTTCGAGTTCGAGATCGACATGAAGAAGCAGGAGAATGTCGGTGGAAACTCGGGAGAGAGCGGCAAGGTAACGTTCAAGCCCAACGACAAATCTCCCGATGCAAAGTCGATTCGTCTTACGCAGATCGTCAAGACACTCGATCTCGGCAAGACGCCGGCTGCGGATTATCATTCGACTGGTGGCGAGGCGGATCGCAACCTCGTACAGACGAACGACCGCTCCGAGGCATACACCCCCGC
>DATLXS010000048.1:0-12109 GCA_035575675.1 Gemmatimonadales bacterium | reverse complement strand
GAGTAAACAGAACTCGGCTTACGGTCTCACCACTTCCTCCTCTGTGACCACACAGCCGCCTGGGGCCTCCAAATCCACACCGTATCCTCCCCACTGGGAGAATGTCGCCGACCTCCGGGTCTTTCGAACGACCGCCCAAGAATGGGAGAAGCTCATCGGCTGGCGGAACGACATGCTCAAGCGGGGGTGGAAACTGCTCAAAGTGACGAGCGAAGAGACCGAGGTGGTCGCCATCTTCGGCCGTACCAAGAGTAAGGAATAGCCGATGCGTCGCCTCGTTTTTCTGGCAGCCACAGCCAGCGCGCTGAGCTGCACGCCCAAGAACCCCCCCTCCAATCCGATACCAGCGACCCCCCCGGCGGCTCCTCCGGTCGCTCCACCCGTCGCGCCTCCGCCGACCGCCGGCCTGCACATTGGACCGAGCATTCTGCATTACGTAGCGCACCAGGCACTCCACGCCGAACAACAACTCCCGGGTCAGGCCACGCAGGTCATCGATCGGGGGACGAAGCTGTTCTTCACGGCCACGATTGTCGGTCCCGCAGACAGCCTGGGCTATCGGTTGACGTTTACGGTTGATTCGATCGCGCTCGACTCCGGGACGACATTGCCGCTGAGCATCGACCTCCGCGCGGCTCACGGCCTGGTGTACGACGGCCGCCTGACGACATCCGGGGCCTCGAGCCTGACGCTCGTGTCCGACTCCACCCGTGCCGCGGCCTTCGTGCAGCTGCTTGGCTTGTTGCGAACGTTTTACCCGCGCCTGCCTCGCACCGGATTGGTACTCGGTGCGGAGTGGACCGACACGACCTCGGCGGACGATCGCGTGGTCATCGATGTGACGCGGCGCGCAGTCAACACTTCCCATGTGGCGACGTGGGAGGATCGTGCGGGAGTCCGTGCACTGCGCCTCGACGTAGCATCCACGTACGCTGTTTCGGGAAAAGGCACGCAATCCAATCAGCCGGTCGAGGTCACAGGTTCGGGGACCGAGACGACGCGCCACTTCATCGCGGCCGACGGTCGCTATCTCGGGGCCGAAGGCACCGATAGCTCGACGATTACGGTGGCGTTTCCGTATCAGACGGTCTCAATTCCCGCCGTCCGGGTGCTACGCTCGACGATCGTCGCGCAACCGTGAGGCTTGCGACCGCCGGCCTGCTCTGCGTAGCAGCCCTCTCCACCAACCGCATCGGCGCCCAGCAAGTCCCCAACCGCGCCACCGCCTACCTCTTTCCTACCGACGTGCGCGATCCCCGCGCCGTCTGGGTCAATCCCGCGGGGCTGGGCGTGCTCCGCGACGCGTCGATATACGCGGAGCTATCGGTCGGGGATCCCGGCGCGAGCGGGCGGCTGCGCCAGATCAACGCCGGCTTCAATTCGCGCGGCCTCTCCCTTGCCTATCAGCGAGACATCTTCGATGGGGGCATCCGCGGCGGCACCCTGCGCCTGGGAATCGCGGGAGGGTCGCAGGGCCTGGCGGCGGGAGTTGCTGTGGCGCGCTACGGGGGCACAGGGATTAGCTCGACAGGGTGGGACGTCGGCGTGACGGACGTCGCGATGCCGGGGCTCACGGTCGGCGCGGTCGCCGCAAACCTCGGGCAGCCGCGCGTCGGAGGGCAACGGCAGCGGATCGCGCTCGCCCCCGGCCTGACGTGGCATCCGGCTCCAATTCGCGCCCTCGCTGTGTCGACCGTCGCGCACGTCACGGCCCACGCGGAGCCCGCGTATGCGTTCGGGGTGGCCTGGCGGACGCCCGGCACGTCGTCGCGCTGGCCGATCGAGATCATCGCCCGGCTCGATACCGATGGCGGCCTCCGCCGCAGTGCCTTCGCCCTGGCATTGTCGATCGGCGGGCAGAATCGCTTCGGCGCCGTCATCACGACACCGGGCGACGCGTCCCACATTGACGCCGCGAGCGTGTACGGACTGGTCACGCGGCAGCCCGCGGCCGGCCGTTAAGAGGGGCGGCGCGCTCCGGTTCTGGTGCGGCGTCGCGGAGCGGGCGGTGGCGGCTTCTTGGGCGCGGCCGGGGGCGGCGCCGGGGCCGGGACGACGCGACGCCTCGCAGGCAGGACTTTCTCGGACCGGTTGAGCTGGGAGCGCAGCAGCATCATGTCGCGGAACGATAGGCTCCGGTAGACGGTGTCCGCGACTGGCGCGGGGTTCTTTCCGTAGATCACCAACCGAAACGCCAGGCCGCCGTGGAGAATCAGGTCCATGTCGCGCCGCACGCTGTCGCGCGCATAGGAGCGCACCTGGTTGGGCGTCACGACCACGGTACGGCGGCGCGTCAGGAGCAAGAGTGTCGTGTCTTCCTGGCCGGCGGGACGATAGGCGTAGCGCGCGATGTCACCAGGCAGGAGCGCGCGCCGCGCCCGCAGCACGCGCGTCAGGCTGTCCGGCAGGGGCGCATGCGCGGCGACGCGCGGCGGCTTGCTGAACACGTAGTACGCCACCGCCGCTGCCCCACCCGCGAACGCGATGAACAGGAGACAACCCGCGATGCTCAGGCCCACGAGGGACTTGTAGAACATCAAGCGCAGCCGGCGGCGCAGCGGCACACGCACGCGGTCACGCGCGGCCGTGGGCATCACCCCCACGAGTGCACGACTGACCTCGCTGGCCATTTGAAACCGCTTGGCGCGATCCTTCTCCATCATCCGCTCCAGCACCACGGCCATTTCTTCCGGCACGTCCGGCCGGTGGCGGCGGATGGGCTCGGGCGGCTCCGTGATCTGCTGGGCGAGGACCGACGCCGAGGACAGACCTTCGAACGGCGGGGACCCGGCGAGCATGTGATAGAGCACGACGCCGAGGGAGTAGATGTCGGAGCAGCCGTCGAGCGGGTCACCGGATGCCTGCTCGGGACTCATGTACTCCGGTGTCCCGACGATCATTCCTTCGCTCGTGAGATGCGTCGATCCGGCGGTCTTGGCCTGTGCCGCCTGAGCGGCCTTGGCAATTCCGAAGTCGGTCACGAGGACGTGGCCGCTCTTGTCGAGCAGGATGTTGTCCGGCTTGATGTCGCGATGCACGATGTCGTGGCTGTGCGCGTAGGCGAGCGCGTCAGCCACTTGCCGCGCGATGCGGGCCGCGTCGCCGAGCGACAGCTTGTGCTGCGTCTCCAGGAGCTGCCCCAGCGACGGACCGTCGATGCACCGCATGATGAGGTAGAAGATTTCTTGCTGCCGGCCAACCTTGTAGATCGGCACGATGTGCGGATGCTCGAGGCGCGCGACGGTCTGCGCCTCGCGCAGAAAGCGCTCGGCGACGTTCGGAGACGGCGCGAGCTCGACATCGAGGACCTTCACCGCCACGTCGCGGTTCAGCGTCGTGTCGCGCGCGCGGAAGACCGCGGCAAAGCCCCCCTGACCCAGCAGGGGGCCAACAGTAAGTTCCTGCCCAAGCGCTTGTTGCAGGCGCTGCTGGAGGGCTGCGAGGTCCATGGCGGTGCAAAAAGCTAGGATTGCAGCACGTCTTCTGCTAGGGACAGGCGCACTGTTCGTCGTGTGGCTGTTCGCGGTCTGGCCGCCGCCCGTGTGGTGGCGTGATCACGAGCCGCGCTGTACGGCGATGATGCGGTTGCGGGCGGACTGTCGGACGGTCGGACGCTCGGACGGCCGCGCGGTGAATCGCAGCTCGTCGCCGCTCCTCCAGCGAATGGTCATCATCGCCGAGGACTCGCGATTCAAAACGCACCACGGGATCGACTTCATCGAGTTGCGGGACGCCTGGGCGGCGGGCGGGCACCGCGGCGCGAGCACGATCACCCAACAGCTGGCGAAGAACCTGTATCTCTCGCCGTCCCGCTCGATCTTCCGGAAGCTCAAAGAGGCGGTGACCGCCGTGCGGCTCGAGCTTGCCTTGAGCAAGGACCGCATCATGCAATTGTACCTCGATCATGCGGAGTTAGGGGCTGGGGTTTGGGGAATGGAGGCCGCGAGCGTAGCGTACTTCGGCGAATCGGTCTCGGCACTCAGCGCAAATCAGGCGGCGGAGCTGGCGGCCACGCTGCCCCAACCCCGAACCTCCAACCCCACGTTCCGACCGGCACGCATGCTCGAGCGCCGCGATCTGATTCTGGCGCGCTACTACGGCGGCAAGACGCCAGTCCCGCCCGCCGTGGAAGACTCGATCACAGAGATTCCCACCATCGAGCCGCCGATTCTCCCGGTGATAGCCGATTCGATCGTCATTCCCGACACGCTCTCGGTTCCAGATACGACAAAGGACCACCCGGACTCGGGTGGTCCCGGTGACTCGGTGCGTCGTTTAGTCTACAAGCCGTAGTGGCATCACGAGCGCCATGTAGGAGGCGGGATCGTTCCAGCCCACCGGCTCGATCGTGCCGGCGCGCTCGGGTGCTTTGAAGGTGAAGCGTACCTCGTCGGTCGGCATGTATTTGAGGATCTCGAGCAGGTACATCGCGTTGAACCCGATCTCCAGCGGCTCGCCCTCGTAGGTCACCGCCAGCTCGTCCTGCGCTTCGCCCAGGTCCGGGGTCTGCACCGAGAACTTTACGCTCCCGCCCGAGAAGGCCAGGCGAATCCGATGGGTCTGATCGCTGGCGACCACACTCATGCGTCGCAGGGCCGCGGCCATGGCCATTTTGTCGACGGTCGCCTGCTTGTCGTTCTCGCGCGGAATCACCTGCTCGTAATTGGGATACGGGCCCTCGATCAAACGCGAGAACACGAGCGTACCCCCGGCGCGGAAGCCGATGTGATTGTCGCTCTTGGCAAGCTCGATTTCGGCGTCGCCGGCGTAGAGCCGGCGGATCTGCTCCAACGCCTTGGGGGGCACGATGAGATCGGCGGTGGAGCCACCGGTCGCCGGCACGTCCATTTTGGCGAGGCGATGGCCGTTGGTCGCCACCATCCGCATCCGATCGGGCCGCAGCTCCCAGAGCACGCCGTTCAGGATCGGCCGGCTTTCCTCCGTCGACGCGGCAAACGCTACGTGACCCACCAGCTTATGCACCACGCCGGCCGCCGCCTTCCAGGCTTTGTCGAATTTCACGGCGGGGAACGAGGGAAACTCCTCGCGGGGCAGGCCCAGCAGCTTGAACTTGGAGCGACCTGACTCGATCGAGACGCGCGCTTCGCCGGCGGCGGTCACCCGCACAGGTCCGGAGGGCAGCTCGCGCGCGATGTCCACCAGCTTCTTGGCGGGCAGCGTCACCGCACCGTCGGCATCGACCTCAGCCGGGACGGTCGTGCTCACCGCGATGTCGAGGTCTGTTCCCGAGAGACGCAGACCACCGCTCTGCTTCGAGGCTTCGACCAGGACGTTGGCCAGGACGGGGAGCGTCGTCTTGGCGGGGATGGCTGCCGCCACCGCCGCCAGGCCTTCCTGCAGTTGTTCGCGCGTGATCGTGAACTTCATACCGGGCGCGTCGTCTCCAAAAATGAGGAAAGTCTTTAGTACTACTTCTCTATATAGAAATACTAGTAGTAGTAGTAGACAGCGGGGATATGTGGGCGATGTCCCTAAACCACAACCACCGCATCACCTGTACACCGTCACCTGATGTGGGTGCACTGTTGGGACTGTTGGCGCTTTCTGGAAAGGTATTCCCCTTTCCCCATTCCCCACAGCATCGGCGTTTTCCCACACCACCATTGTTGGCTACAATGCGGACAATTCCTGCCGCGCCATCTCGACACGCTCTTTGAACGTACGGTCGCGCACCATCTGCCGCTCGACCTTGTCCACGCTGTGAATCACCGTGGAGTGGTCTCGGCCGCCGAACGCCTGCCCGATCTCCACGAGCTGCATGCCCAACATGTCGCGCGCGAGGTACATCGCGACCTGGCGCGGAATGGTGAGCGTCTTGGTCCGGGCTTTGGAGCGAAGTCCCTCCGGCGTCACGCCCCAACGGCGCGCGACGACCTCCTGGACGCGGTCGATGCTCGGCGCCGACCCGCTGCCGCTTCCATAGCCGGTTCCCTCTTCGCCCTGGCGGATCTTGTCCGAGAGCGCCTCGCGCGCCAGCTCGATCGTGACTTCGCGGTTCTTGAGCGAGGCAAACAGCAGCAGCTTGATGATGCACCCTTCGAGTTCGCGGACGCTGGAGCGGATATGCTCCGCGATGAAGCGCAGCACGTCGTCCGGGATCGTGAGCTCGAGGTGGTCCTGCTCCGCCTTCTTCCGCAAGATCGCGATGCGGTGCTCGAGATCGGGATGCCCGATGTCCGCCACCATCCCCCACTCGAAGCGCGAGATCAGCCGGTCTTCCAGCCCCGGGATCTCCTTGGGCGGCCGGTCCGAGGTCAGCACGATCTGCTTGTGCGCCTCGAACAGCGCGTTGAAGGTGTGGAAGAACTCTTCCTGCGTCATTTCCTTGCCTTCGAGGAAATGCACGTCGTCCACGAGGAGCAGATCCACGTCGTTGCGGTAGCGGCGGCGGAACTCGGACATCGTGCGGGCGTGAATCGATTCGATCACGTCGTTGATGAACTGTTCGGCGCCGAAGTACTGCAACCGGGTCTCGGGGTGCTTTTCCAGCACGGCGTGCGCGATGGCCTGCATCAGGTGCGTCTTGCCGAGCCCCGTCGCGCCGTAAATGAAGAGCGGGTTGTAGGTCTTGCCCGGCGCTTCGGCGACGGCGTGCGCCGCGGCCGCGGCGAGCTCGTTCGATTTACCGATGACGAACGTCTGGAAGGTGTAGCGTTCGTTGAGCGGCGTCGTCGCGACGTTGGAGGCCGTCGCGACGCCCGTGCTCTCGCGCGGCGCGACGAAGAAATCCATCTGCGGCCGCCGCTGCCGGTCTTCCTGCACGCGAAACACCACGGTCGTCGGCCGGCCGAGCACGCGCTCCGCGGCGCGCGCCAGCAGCGACGCGTGCTTCGACTCATTCCACTCGGCGGCGAACTGATCGGGCGCGCCGAGAATGAGACGACCGTCGTCCAGTGCGATGGGCTCGGATGGCTCGAGCCACGTACGCACCGTCGCCTCGGGAAGTTCGCGTCGAGCTTCGTCGAGGAGGCGCTTCCAAGCTTCGTTTACCGATTGCTCCATTACGATTTCTGATTTTTAGGAAGGACGTCCAGCAAGGGCGGCCCGAAAGTACGGGCCCCATGTGGAAAAGTCAACCTTGACCGTCGCGTCTCACGCCGGGTAACTTTCCCGGCCTTACTCGAGGGAATTATGGGTCCGACCTATCGGCCGCGGAATCGGCGGCGCATCAATAAGCATGGATTTCGCGCGCGGATGAAAACGGTTTGGGGCCGCGCCACACTGTCCCGCCGGCGCAAGAAGGGCCGCAAGCAGCTCGTCGTCCGCATTCCATCCAAACACCGGAGCCGGTAAACGCGCGAGCGGTACCCGCGCCGCGTACGCATCACACGCGGCGCGGAGCTCACCGCCTGCTGGGACGCAGGTGGGAGTCGAGGTGGTCATCGTCGCCGCACCCAGCATCTCGATTTGGCCTGGCGTCACACTACTTTGGGTCACGCGAGACTCGGTCTCATCGTTCCGCTCCATCAGTCGACCGCCGTGGCGCGGAATCGCCTGAGGCGGCGGCTGCGTGAGATCCTGCGACGCGACGTGCTGCACACGCTTCCCGCCGTCGATCTCGTGATTCGCGCCAGACGCTCCGCCTATACCGCCTCCTTTGCAGCGCTGCGCGCCGAATTGACGGGTGCCGTGGAGACGCTGCCGTGACGCTGCAACGACTGCCGCGTTTGGCCGTAATGAAACTCATCCGTGGATACCAGCTCACGCTGTCACACCTCGTGTTCACACACTGCCGGTTCGAGCCGTCGTGCTCGCGCTATACCTACGAAGCGGTCGAGCGCTATGGCGCGCTGCGAGGTTCCTGGCTTGGCATCCGACGCATCCTCAGGTGTCACCCGTTTCACGCAGGCGGTTATGATCCAGTTCCCTAGGACGGTACGTGGATAAGCGCAACCTGCTGATCGCGTTCGTGCTCATGATGATCGTGGCCGTCGCGCCGTCGCTCATCTGGCCGACGAAGAAACCGGCGGATCGCCGGATCGCTGGATCGCCGGATAGCGCTACGGCTCGCGATTCAACTCGACCGGCTGAGCAGGAGGTGACGCACCCATCCGCCCATCCGCCCATTCGCCCGTCCGCCGACACAGGGCGCATCATCTGGATCACCTCGCCCCTGTACCGCCTGGGGTTTAGCACGCGAGGTGGCCGTCTCGAGTCCGCAGAACTCCTGCAATACCAATCCTTTGCCCCCGGCGACTCGGTGCAGCCCGTCCAGCTCGTCCCCCCGGGCGATGCGTTCCTGCGCCATCGCCTGGTTCTGGCGAGCGGCGACACCGTGTCACTCGACGATTGGGACTTCCAGCCGAGTCCGGACGGGAATGTGGCGCTTCGCTTCGAGGCCGACCGCGCCGGCTCGCATGTGACGCTCGAGTACCGCTTCGTCCCGGATCAGTACCGGTTCGACGTGCAAGGCTCCGTGAGCGGACTCGGAGGCAATGGGGCTGTGCTGCTGCTCGACCTGTCACACGGCTTGCGCTCGGTCGAAAAAGATTCGCTGGACGACTACCGGCATTACTCAGTGGTCACGAAGGCGTCCAAAACCGAGCGGACCGATTTTTCCAGAATTCGTCCGGGCGAGCAGACGCTGCTCAACGGCCCGTTCGAGTGGGTGGGTGTCAAGTCTAAATATTTCTTCACCGCCGCACTCGCACTGGAGGACGGGCAGCCGACGTTCGGCGGCGTGATCGCCGTTGGCGGGCCCCGCACCGGCAGGGCCGCGTCGCGCGCCGACGTCATGATCACGATGCCCGTGCCCCCCACGGGCACATTTCGCTATTCGGTGTATGCCGGGCCGCTCGACTACCATCAGCTGTCGCCGATGGGGCACGACCTGGACGACGCCAATCCCTATGGCTGGAGCGTGTTTCGCCCGATCATTCGGCCCGTCTCGCTGTTCGTCACGAACATCCTGCTGTGGATGCACGGGCGACTGCACCTCGCGTATGGATGGGCGCTGATCCTGTTCGGTATCGTCATCCGCCTCGTGCTCTGGCCCTTGAACCAAAAGGCCATGGAATCGGGGATCCGGATGCAGGCGGTGGCGCCGCTGCTCAAAGAGACGCAGGACAAATACAAGAACGATCCGGAGCGGCTGCAGCGCGAAATGCTGCGTATCTACAAGGAGCACAAGGTCAACCCCTTCGGGGGGTGCCTGCCGATGCTGCTGCCGTGGCCGGTGCTGCTCGCGCTGTTCTTCGTCTTCGCGAACACGATCATCTTCCGCGGCGTGCCGTTCCTGTGGCTGCCCGACTTGTCGCGGCCCGATCCGCTCCGGATCATTCCCATCCTCCTCGGCCTGTCGATGTTCGGGCTGTCGAAGGTCGGCCAGATCGGCGTGCCGCCGAATCCGCAGACCAAGATGATGGTCTATTTCATGCCGCTGTTCATGACGGTGCTGTTCCTGAACTTTGCCTCGGGGCTCAACCTCTATTACGCCGCGCAGAACATCTTCAGCATTCCGCAGCAATACCTGATCGCGAAGCGCCGGTTGCGCGAAGCGCCGGTCGCGGGCGCGCGGGCGGGGGGCGGGGCGCCGGTGCCGGCCAAGACCTAGACTGCTCACTGACGTCATTACCGCACTCGCGACGCCTCCCGGCCGCTCGGCCCTCGCGCTAGTCCGCCTCTCGGGCCGCGGCGCCTTTCGTGCCGCCGCCCGCTGCCTGGAGCCCTTCCACCCCACCCCCGCGCGCACGGTGTTCCGGTCACGCCTCTTGCATCCCGATTCGCGCGAGCCGATAGACGATTGTCTCGCCGCCTGCTTCCCCGCGCCGCATTCCTACACCGGCGAGGACCTCGTCGAGATCTCGACGCATGGCGGCCTGGTCGTGCCGGCGGCTGCCCTGGCGGCACTGGCCGCCGCGGGCGCGCGGCTCGCCGCGCCCGGCGAGTTCACGCGCCGCGCGGTTCTGAACGGCAAGATGGATTTGCTGCAGGCCGAGGCGACCGCCGATCTCATCGATGCGGGCTCGCCCGCGCAGCGGCGGCGCGCCCTGCAGCAGCTCGAGCGCGGCTTGTCCGATCGCCTCGCCGCGTTGCGCCGCGATATCCTCGAGCTGGAAGCCCTCATCGCCTACGACATCGATTTCCCGGAGGAGGATGAGGGACCGGTAAGTGAAACGGCCGTGCGTCGTGCGTGGTGCGTCGTGCGTGATGGTGTGGCGGATCTGTTGAAGACCGCCCCAGAGGGGGAGCGGCTGCGCGAAGGCGCATTGCTCGTCATCGCGGGCCGGCCCAACGCGGGCAAGTCGTCGCTCTTCAACGCGCTGCTCGGCACCGACCGCGCCATCGTCACGGAGATCCCGGGCACGACGCGCGACGCCATCGAGGCCCACACGGTGATCGAGGGCTTCCCGTTCCGTCTGGTGGACACCGCCGGGCTGCGTGAGAGTGAAGAACGCATCGAACGAATGGGAATCGAAATATCGAAGCGCTATCTCGATGCGGCCGATCTTGTCCTGTTCTGTCGAGATCATGAGCACGATGCGGTGCCGGACGTGGGTGCCAAGCCGGTCGTGGAGGTTGTCACGAAAGCCGACCTGCCGAACCGCCCATCGGCGCATCCGCCCATCGGCCCATCGGTTTCGGTCGTCACCGGAGAGGGTCTTCCCGAGTTACGTCGCCGGCTCGCCGAAGTCGCCTTCGGCCGCCTGCTCGCGCTGGGCGACGTCGAGCCCGTGGTGACCCGGGCACGGCATCGCGTCGCGCTGGATCGGGCACTCGCCGAGGTGGAGGCCTTCTGGGCCGCGCGCACCAGCGGCGTCGATGCGGCCGCGGCGGCCACCCATCTGCGTACCGCGGTGCTGGCGCTCGACGATTTGATCGGCGCCGTTACGCCGGACGACGTGCTCGACCGCGTGTTCGCGGCGTTCTGCGTCGGGAAGTGAGCGCGTCGAGGAGACGAGTGGGAGGGCCCGCGTCACGATCCCACGAACTTCTTCGTCGTGCCGCGCAGCGCACTCGCGCCGGCCTTCGGGCGCCACAGTGCCGTTTGCTCGATCAGTGCCGCGAGCTCCATGTCGCTCGCGGTGATGCCGCCGGCGCTATGCGTCCAGAGCTTCACCTGCACTTTCCCCCAGCTCACGGCGAGGTCGGGATGATGGTCCGCGGCCTCCGCGAAAAACCCGATCGCGTTCACGAGCATCAGCGTGGTGGGCCAGCCGTCGGTCGGATAGTCGCGCACGATCGCCCCGTTCTCGAGCCGCCAGCCGGGCAGGCGCTTCAGGTGGTCGGCGATAGCTGCATCGGAAAGCTTAGTCGAGGGTTTCACGGTAGCTCGCTGATTGGCCGAAGTTTTCCTCTACTTCGATCTCGATCGTCTTGAGGCGGGCGGACCCCGCCGCCAGCTCGGAACGGACGCGGCCGGCGAGGTATTGCGACAGCATCTCGACGGTCGTGTTGGGGAGGGGCAGGATCACGCAATCACGCGCCGGGAAGACGTAGCGGGGCTGGCCGTCGAATGCCACGCGCACGCTGCCGTTGTCCTGGGCGATCGTGAGTTTGGGGTTGTCGCGTGGCAACAGCACCTTGTGGTCCAGCTCGGCGGTGAGACCGCGCATGAGCTTCTTCACGGCGGAAAAATCGACGACGAACCAGCTGTCAGGCTCGAGCCCGCCCTCGATGAAAATGGCCGCGCGGTAGTTGTGCCCGTGCAGCGTCTCGCAGCGATGGCCGGCGAACGTGATGAAATGCGCGGCCGCGAAGACCAGGTCTTCCTTGGTGATTGCGACTTTGAATTCGCCACGGGTCCCCATGCGACCGTAATCTACTCGGGGGGCGTAGCCTCGCCCGTCGCCACCCGCCAGACCTCGTCGGCCAGCCATTCCAGCCGTTGCTGCGCATAGTCGACCTCTGCTGGCGTCATCGTCTTGGCCCGGCGGGCGATGTCGCGCGTATGGCTCACCAGCTCGTCCAACACCTCGCGCAACGGCCGGTTGCGGCGCCGCTCGCCTTGGGCAGGGGTGTGGGGCGGCGGCGCGGACCGAGGTGCCCGGGAAGGGGACTTCTTATCGCGCGTGCTCATGCGGTCTGGAACCCCTCGGCGCGGTCATCGGCCTGCCGCAGCTCTTGGACCGCCGCCCGTACCGTCGAT
>DATLXS010000047.1:0-2562 GCA_035575675.1 Gemmatimonadales bacterium | reverse complement strand
GGCAATCAGATGAAAGAGGGCGCGGTTACCGTCTTCTCGACCGGCGCCACTCTTCCGCGTTTCGGCGTCCTCGGGACGATATTCGACTGGGCCGCGGAGCGGCCCGCGGTCGGCGCGCTCGTCGAGGCGATCTCGCGCCCCGACAGCGTTCTCTACATCGCCGCCGCCGACTCGTTAGGCCAGTACGCAATCGGTCCCTTCCCCGCTGGCCGCTACACGCTGCTCGGCTTCGTCGACCGGAACAACAACCGCGTCCTCGATCCGGGCGAGATCTTCGACAGCACGACGGTGCCGATCACCAACACCAGACAGACCGTCGAGCTCCTCGCGATCAACAGAGACACGATACCTCCGCGAATGACCGCCGTGTCGCGCGATGACAGCGCGACGTTGCGCGTCACCTTCGATCGACCGCTCGATCCGGAGATGCCGCTCACGCCGGCGCTCTTTCGCCTTCAGCACACCGACTCGACCGAGGTGCGGATCGCGGCGGTGATCGGGGCGAAGGCCGCCGCCGACAGCGCGGCGCGACGCGATAGCACGCGACGTGACAGTACCGTGCGTCGAGACACGACGGCGGCCGCGCGTCCGCCGGCTGCACCGCCCTCCGCCGTCCCGCTGCCATCGCCTGTCACGCCACCGGCTCGCCAACGGCCGCCGTCGGCGCTGTCGCCAACGGCACCGCCACCACCGCGTCCGTCGCGACCCGGACCGGAGACGTCGATGTTGCTCAAGATCGCGCCGCCAGCGCTGCTCGAGCCAGGCGTGACGTACCGTGTCACCGCGCGCAACGTCCGCAGCGTCGTTCGCCGGCCGGGAACGAGCACGCGTACCGTCACGATGCCGAAGGTGCCGTTGCCGACCGCGCGGGACTCGGCGCGCCTCCGCGACTCGACGCGCACGCCACCGCGCCGCCCAAGGCTTAGAGAGCTGTCAGGACGCGAATACCGCTAATGCGAGCGAATCCAACCTTGCACATCCGGCTGAACTTCCCCGGGTTTGGTGGACACCTCTAATGCCTCGACCGAAATTCGAGGAAGGAGGTGGTCATGAAGAGAAAGCGGGGACCTTCAGCGTACAGTGACGAGTTCCGTCGCGAGGCGGTACGACTCGTCGAGAGTGGTAAAGGCGACGTGGTGCAGGTGGCGAAGGATCTGGGTATGCACCCCCAGAGTCTGCGGAACTGGTTACGCATGGCGGCGCGGCAACGCGCAGGCGCTTCGACGCCAAGCCGCGTGCTCCTCGAAGAGGAGAATCGGCGGCTGCGTCGAGAGAATGAGCGGCTCAAGGAGGAGCGCGACATCCTAAAAAAAGCGACGGCCTTCTTCGCCAGGGACGAACGATGAGGTTCCAGTTCATCCAATCGCACGCCCGCATCTTTCACATCACCACGATGTGTCGGGTGCTGGAGGTGTCGAAGGCCGGTTATTACGCGTGGCGTGCGCGTCCCCTCGCCGAGCGAGTTAAAGCGGATCGGCTGCTCAGTGCGCGGATTCGGGTCATCTATGCAGAGGCGAAGGGCCGCTACGGGAGCCCCCGCGTGTATCAGGAGCTGCGCGCGTTGGGCCTCCCCTGTGGGAAGCACCGCACGGCGCGCCTCATGCGAGTCGCGGGGCTCAAGGCCAAGAGCGCGCGGCGCTTCCGCGTGACGACGCAGTCGGAGCATGCGCACCCGCCGGCGCCTAACGTCTTGGCCCGCGACTTTGCGGTGCCAGACCCGACCCCGGTGGCCGCCGCGGACGCGCCCGTGTGGATGGCCGACATCACGTATCTGCCGACGGGGGAAGGCTGGCTCTATCTCGCGGTCATCCTCGAACGGGCGTCGCGCCGCATCGTTGGCTGGGCGTTGCGCCCGCACTTGGGGCAAGAGCTCGCCCTCAGTGCGCTCGAGCTGGCGCTCCAACATCACCGGCCCGCAGGCGGGCTCCACCACTCCGATCGCGGGGTCCAGTACGCGAGTCATGCGTACCGCCAGCTGCTACGCCGCGCTGGCTTCACAGCCAGCATGAGCCGCCGCGGGGACTGTTGGGACAACGCCGTTGTGGAGAGTTTTTTCGCCACGCTGACAAAGGAGTTGCTGGTCGATGGGGGCTTCACGACGCGCGACGCCGCGCGCCAAGCCGTGTTCGGGTTCATCGAGATCTGGTACAACCGCAAGCGTCGACACTCCGCGTTAGGCTACCGCACACCGGCGGAATACGCGGAGGAGCTACGGAGAGCCAGTTAACCCAGTGTCTACAAAATCCGGGGAAGACCAGCCTTTCGCGCTCTGTCGCTTTCTTAACGATTTGAGTATCAGCACCGTCCACCAGGAGTCGTTTCTTCCCGTTTTGAATGGTGTGTGACCCAATGCGCATCTCGACTTCTTGGCTTGGGCTAACTGCGGCCGCTCTCGCTGCGTGCTCGTCCGGCGCTCCCATCGGTTCGACCAGTCGCCCGGCCGCTGGTCCGGCACCCGTTGCCGAACCCATCGTCGTTATGTCGTCAGAACCGCGAGAGCAGCTGCCCGACGAACAAGTGCAGCAGGTCCTCAATCGATTGAGTTACGGCGCACGCCCCGGA